>CACZIV010000016.1 GCA_902781305.1 Pseudoselenomonas ruminantium | reverse complement strand
GTAATTATTGGCCCCTTTAAGCCATTTTTCCTTCGAAATAACCACGTTTTTGTCGCAGATGACATTTTCCACCAAGGAATCATCCTGTATATCACATTTCTGCATGATAATGGAATTCTTGATTTTTACGCCCTTGCCTACGGTGACACCACGGAATAAAATGCTGTTTTCGACCTCGCCGCGAATAACGCAGCCATTGGCAATCAGCGAATTTTTAACCTTTGCTGTCTCCTTATATTGAACTGGTACTTCATCCTTGCCTTTGGTGTAGATGGAGTTTGGGCCCATGAAGAGCTCCTCCCAAACCTCCGGCTGCAGAAGATCCATATTCGCCTTGTAATACGCGGTAGTCGAATCCACATGGGCAACATAGCCGTCGTGCTCACAAGCATAGATATTATACTCAGAAGCCCTGCGGATAATGCCGTCCATCAGGAGGTCCTGACCGCCATGCTCGTAGGTGTAACGCACCAGTTCAACAAAAATGCGTTTCTCAATGAGGTAAACGCTCATCGCTACCTTGGAGCCATCGTAAATGGCCGGCTTTTCGGCCATATCCGTTACCAGTCCGTTCTCTGCTGTCTCTAAGACCACGTTGCGGCCCGGCTGCTCTTCCTTTGCCGTGTAGTACACCATCGTGATATCCGCCGAGGTGTTCTGATGGAAGCGCAGCATCTGGGAGAAGTCTACGTTATAAACGAAGCTGCCGCTGGTCAGGAGTACATATTTCTGGCTGCTATGCTCGAAGAAATCCAGATTATGATAAAAATTCTTCAAATCGCCTTTACGGATGCTCTCTTCTTCACTGGGGGACGGCAGGTAGAACAGGCCGTCATGACGACGGGCCAAATCCCAATCCTTACCGGAACGAAGATGATCCAGCACGGAACGCGGCTTGTCCGGGAGCATAACGCCCACATTCAAAATCCCGGAATTCACCATGCTCGACAGCGTAAAGTCAATCAGACGATACCGGCCTGCAAACGGCATGGATTCTACAGCTCGCTTATCCGTAAGTTCACGAATTAATTTATTATCTTCTTGAAGATTAATAATCCCCATTACATCTTTCAATTTCTTCCACTCCTTGCTGTATCTAGGCTGTAACGATAGGGAAAGGCTCAGCCGGCCTGCTTGCCGCTGGCTTCTGCTTCAACGGTTTCGCCTTCGGCTACTACCGTGATAGCACCCAGCTGTCCCGTAACTTTTGCACCGGCAGCTACTTCGCAGTTCTGTGCCAGGATGGCGTAATCCACTACAGCGCCATCACGGATAACCGTGGACGGCATGATGACGGAATTGGTTACCTTTACGCCCTTGCCGATGCGCACACCCGGGAAGATAACGGAATTTTCCACTTCGCCGAGTACCATGGAACCTTCGCTGATCATGGAGTTCTTTACTTTGGCATCCGGGCCGATGTAATGCGGCGGCATGGACTCATTGGAGGAATAGATCTTCTTCTCTCCCTTGAGGTCAAACGGCGGCTGGTCCTGCAGCAGGTCCATGTTGGCCTGCCAGAGGCTTTCAATCGTGCCCACATCCTTCCAATAACCTTCGAAGGCATAGGAATACAGACGTGCCTTATCCTGCAGCATCTTCGGGATGATGTTCTTGCCGAAGTCATGGCTGCTCGTTTCATCTTTAGCATCTTCTTCAAGATACTTCTTGAGGAAGTTCTTATTGAATACATAGATACCCATGGAGGCCAGGTTGCTCTTCGGTTTAGCCGGTTTTTCTTCGAATTCCTCAATGCGGCCCGTCTTGTCCGTGTTCATGATACCGAAACGCGGTGCTTCTTCCCAAGGAACTTCGATAACGCCGATCGTTGCCTCAGCCTTGTTCATCTTATGGGCTTCCAGCATCCAGGAATAATCCATCGTGTAGATGTGGTCACCAGACAGAATGAGTACATACTCCGGATCGGCTAAATCGATGAAATTGAGGTTCTGATAGATGGCATCTGCCGTGCCCTGATACCAGTCTGCACCCTTTTCACGCGCATACGGCGGCAGGATGAAGATACCGCCATGTTTCTGGTCCAGGTCCCAGGCGCTGCCGGAAGCCAGATAGTTGTGCAGTTCCAGCGGACGATACTGGGTCAGTACACCGACCTTGTCAATGCCGGAATTTGCGCAGTTACTGAGCGGGAAGTCGATGATACGATACTTTCCCCCGAACGGCACAGCTGGTTTCGCAATTTTCTTCGTTAGCGCGCCGAGGCGGCTGCCCTGACCACCAGCCAGAATCATAGCTAAGCATTCTGTCTTTCTCATAAAAAATCCCCCTTGGATATCATAGTAAACAATAATCTCCCCTTATTCGACTACGGTTTACTTTTTATATATATTTTAACAGATTTCCATCTGTTAGTATACAATTTTTCTGCTATTTTCTATGTATTTTGTGCAGAAATGAAAAGTGTTACATTTGTCATGCTATTATGACATATATCACGCCAGAAACAGAACGCAACGGCAAACCGATTACTTTTCACTAACAATTAATCTCTTACCGTTAATATTCGCCCTATGACCGTGATTTCCTGCCTCTGATTGAAAAAAAATCAAATAAATTTTTATAAATATTTTTGGCAACTGACTGAAAATTTACATTAATAAAAATTCAATTACAGAAAAGCCCAGAGCAATGTCCCCAAAAACATCGCGATGCTGAACCCAGCCAAGGCATTGCTTGCCGCCCGGCCATTTTTTCCCAGACAAGCCTTAGCCAGCGGACGCAGCTCAAAGGTCAAAAAGGATACGCACAGATACATGACCACCGCGCTGTCGCCTGCAAACCACTCATAAAGCAGGATAAAGGCCACCACGGCAATCGCCAGCATTTCCTTTGGCTGATAAAGCGGCGTCTTGGGCGGATGCAAAGCCTCGTCATACTCAGCCCGGCTCACCGGCACGCCGAATTCATCCGTCTCTTTTTCCGTATCAGCAAACCAGCGGTAACGCATTTTCCCACCAGCCTTTAATAGTATTTTCTGGTCATCGTCACCAGCCGCGGCAGCTTATCGTAAAGATTCTGTCCTGGGCAGGCTGTCGAATTGAAGTCACGATGACCGACGATATGTTTGCGGTCTGGTGCAAATCCATAATAACGGCAAAGCGCCGCCAAAAGTTTCGCCGCCGACACCATCTGTTCCGGTTCCGGCTCATGGCCATCGAATTCACCCACGATGTTTACCCCGATGGTATGCCAGTTCTCACCATAGCAATGTGCCCCGAGCATATCCATCGGCCGTCCCCGCTCGATAGTGCCGTCCTTGCGGATGACAAAATGATAGCCGATTCCCGCCCAGCCGTTGTTCTTATGCCAGCGGTCAATTTCCGCCGCCGACACATCCCGATTGGTATTTCCTACATGATGGATGACAATCGCATCGGTCGTTTCACGATTCTGCAGAGAAGAAAATTCAAAATCCGTCTCCTGAATGGGAATGCCCAGCAAAGGGTCATGCCCCCCCACAGCATTTCCATCCGTCTTCCAGGCCGCCTCTGCCGCCTTCACAGTCCACAGTTGTGGCAGCAAGACCGAGCCTGTACCCAGCAGTATTAAGTTTTTCAAAAAATCTCTGCGTTTCAATGCCACCATTCCAATCTTACCAATAACGCATTATATTATAGCCCTCATTTCTGAAAAAAAAATGATAAAAAACACTTATGCGTTAGGGACTTTAGACCCATTTTAAAATTCGTGGCAAAATTCGTGGTGTCGCCGGGGGCGGGTGGGGAATATTTTTCCTCTGCTTAGACAGGCTTGTCAAACGCGTCGGAAAAACATCCCCCACCCGCCCCCGGCGACAAGCTCATTCGCATCTGCGCAAACAAAAAGCACACCCCGCAAGATGTGCTCAAGACTTTTTATTTGGTGGCGGCAAAGAGATTTGAACTCCTGACACTGCGGGTATGAACCGCATGCTCTAGCCAACTGAGCTATGCCGCCAAAGTGGTGGGCAGGGATGGATTCGAACCATCGTAATCCGAAGATGACAGATTTACAGTCTGTTGCCTTTAACCACTCGGCCACCTACCCATATAACGCAACAAGCGTTAAGAACATGATATATTATATCGATATTCTTAACGCTTGTCAATATCTTTTTTAAGTTAATGCATTATTTTTTCTGCATCCAAACCGGAATGTCGATGAAATCGGCGGCCGGTGCTACCGTCTGCTGCGTATCTGCCTGCGAGGCCGGGTTCGGCGCAACCGGATTCGGCATGCCGAGGTTGATGCCTGCATTGGGCATAACCGGCTGGGCTGCGGACGGTGCTGCCTGCGGCTGCACACCGATGGTCTCCGGTGCATCAAAGCCCGTGGCAATAACCGTAACGCGTACCTTATCGCCCATCGTGTTGTCGATGGATGCACCCCAGATGATGTTGGCCTGGCTGTCGGCTGCATCATGGATGGCTTCCGAAGCCTCCTGAATCTCATACATGCTGAGATTTTCTTCTGCACCCGTAACGTTGAGCAGGATGCCTCTTGCACCATCGATGCTGGTTTCGAGCAGCGGGGAGGCGATAGCTGCCTTGGCCGCCTCGATTGCGGCACCCTCGCCGGATGCCTCGCCAATACCCATCAGCGCAGAACCGGCGTTGCTCATTACGCTCTGCACATCGGCAAAGTCCAGGTTGACCAGACCAGGCAGGGCAATCAGGTCAGAAATCCCCTTGACGCCCTGACGCAGAACGTCATCGGCAATCTGGAAGGCCTGCGTAATCGGCGTCTTCTTGTCCACGACCTGCATCAAACGGTCGTTCGGAATGGTGATAATCGTATCCACATGCTGCTTGAGGTTGGCAATGCCGGATTCGGCGTTGCGTTCGCGCTTCTTCCCTTCAAAGCCAAAGGGCTTCGTCACCACGCCAACGGTCAGCGCGCCGATTTCCCGGGCACACTCGGCAACCACCGGTGCTGCACCGGTACCCGTACCGCCGCCCATACCGGCAGTAACAAAGACCATATCGGCCCCGCGCAGCGCTTCCAAAATATCGTCGCGGCTTTCCTCGGCCGCTTTCTGTCCGATTTCCGGACGAGCACCTGCACCTAATCCCCTGGTGAGTTTCTCGCCAATCTGCATGCGCTTAGGCGCGAGTGACTTTAAGAGCGCCTGCGCATCCGTATTCACTGCGATAAATTCGACTCCCTGCAGTCCGAAATTTATCATGCGGTTCACGGCATTGCTGCCGCCGCCGCCTACACCGATTACTTTAATTTTGGCCAACTGATCCAGGCCGTTTTCCTCTAGTTCAAACACAGCGTTAACCCCCATGATGTTTGTATTCTATATCCTGTGGAAACGGTATTACGTCCACATGGATTCCTAACTTGCACAAATATACTCCTTAATTCTATCATTTATCGACACATAATGCTATAACTTTCCTAAAAAAAATACAAAAAAAGAAAAGGGAGCCTGTCCTAAGGCTCCACTTTCGTCGTTATTCTTTTGGTTTAAACGGATTTTTATCCTCATTTCGTCCACCTGCCGCAGCGACCCAGTCCAATTCCTCGTCGCTGAGTTTTGACGACTGCCAGCGGCTGTTATGCGGCTGCATCTCCAGCAGCCTGTTCAGCAGCTGCTCCCGCACGGGATGGCAGCTGGAAAAATCAAACTGCCTGAGTTCCTGCTCTAACAACTTATCATCCATGCCAATCACTCCTTCAAATTTGCTTCTTATCCTTTATATCCCGGAATGCGTGCAAGTGTTATACGATTTTGTAAAAAAAAGCCTGCTGACACATGCTGCCGCAGGCTATCCCTAATTTATCGGTTATTTACACCCTTACCCCAAATGCGTCTTTCAAGCCGTCCAGCTGGCCGTCACGGATGACCTTCGTGCCGTTTTCCGCATCGAAGTTTGCCCAGAACTGCTGACGGGTAATGACGTTGCCCTGCTTGTCCGTGTAGACATTGCCATTGGCCAGGCCGCCCTTGTCTTCATAACCAGTATAGCCCATGCCATGGAGTTTGTCACGAACAGATGCACAGTCGGCATATTCCTTGTCGAGCAGGCCGCGCTTATAAAGCTCGCTGCTGTCAGCAACGGTTTCGATAATCGTACCGCCGGCTACACCATCCAGTTCTGCAAGATCCATCTTTTTGTTTTCGAGATTTGACATATCAATCATCCTTTCCTTGTCATCCAAGCTTTATCACTTCGGCTTTGTTCTTTATATCCGCGAACCAGCCAAAGTGTTATGGTTTTTTTTATTTTTTTTGCAAAATTTTTTTGAGCCGGTCCCGCGCCTGTTTCAACGCTACGCGGACGGAACTTGGCGCCATGCCCAGCTGTTCGGCAATCTCCGTGGAATTCAGTTCCAGCCAGTAGGCCATCTCCAAAATCTTCTGCTGCCGCTCGGGCAGCTGCAGGATGGCGGCCCGCAATTCCTCGGTGCCTTCCCGCGTCAAGAACTGTCCTTCAGGCGTCTCCTGACGGTCATCTGCCGGGTCGAAGGACTCCTCCCAGGGAACATGCATCGTATAGGACTTGCTGCCATAGTATTTATTGAGCACATTCTGCGCGATGCGAAAAAGCCAGGTGGAAAAAGCGCCCTTGCCCGGGTCAAACTGCTCCAAATGCTGATACATGCGGATAAAGGTATCGCTGACCAGTTCGTCGGCCAGGCTGCTGTCCTTCGTTCTGCCCAGCAGATACTGGTACACCCGGGGAAAATAATACTCGTATAGTTCCGTAAGGGCTGCCGGGTCACGGATGGCTCTTGCCGCCAGTTCTCCCCAATAAGCCATGTTTTTGTTTTCACTCATGTTCAGTCTCCGCTAAAGCCCCAGAAACATCGGCCTTCTTCAAGGCCTGCAGGGATGAGGCTCCATCTTCTTCCGCCACCTTGTAGCGCTGGGCATCAAAGGCCACCGGAACCCCTATCGCCTTTTCCAGTTTGGCCCGGCTGAGGTTGTACTGATAAAGCGCCGTAAGATAGTTGGAACGCGCCTGGGTGAATTTTTCCTGCGCATCCGTTACGGCCAAAAGTACATCCACGCCTTCCTCATAACGTACCTGCGCGATTACATAGCTGTCCTGTGCCTGCTTGACCGCCCCAGCCGTTTCGGCGATGTTCTGCTCGGCTGCCTTCATGCTCAGCCAGGCACTGCGCGTCTCCAGCTGAATGGTCTTCCTCATCTGCCGCGCCCGGGCTTCATAGGCACGGGTACTGGCATCCGCCTGCCGGACGTTTTCGCGGGTCACACCATTATCAAAGATGTTCCAGGAGATATTCAGACCCGCCTCCCAGGCATTGCTGCGCTCGCTGCGAAAGGGCGTATTGCCGGTAATGCTCTGTCTGGCCGATGCAGACACCTGCGGCAGATAGCCGGACTTGGCCGCATCCCGTCGGGCCAGCGCCGCCTTGATGTCGTACTCTGCCGCCAGTCCGTCCGGCCGATGGACCAGGGCATATGCTTCACAGGCCGGCAAATCCTTGTCATAAGGCTCATAGGTAAAGACATCCAGCGGCTCAATATCCATATCCTGCGGCAATCCCACCATACTGGCCAGCGTGGATTTGGCAATCGATACGGCCGCCTCGGCGTTGACCAAATTCTGTTTGTAGTTGGCAATCGTTACCTTCATCATCAAAAGGTCGGCTTCGGCTACCGCCCCTTCCTCAAACTGGGCGCGGATGAGTTCGAGCTGCGTATTGCCCTTGTCCACGGCCTCCTGTGCCACCTGCACGAGATTTTCCCGATAGATGAGGTTGGCATAGGCCTCTGCCGCCTGATAGCGTACCGTCTGCCGGCTGTTTTCCATATCCATATCGGCCCGGTTCAGCTGATAACGCCCCGCGGCAATCTGCCCTTCCAGCCGTCCGCCGGTGTAGACCGGCACCGTAAGGCTCCAGCTGTTGGCAAAGGTATTGTGGTAGGCGTAGGAGCCTACGGTTACCGGCCCCCCGATAAAAGCCCGCCCCGAGTCAGGATAGGCATAGACCGAATTGTAATTGCCCGCATGCGGGTCGCCATAAGCATCATGGGCATCATTGGCCGACTTGTAATTTCGCCCGCCGATTTTATACGCCTGAGAACTCCAGCTGACCACCGGCCCCTTGCTGCGTCTGGCTGCCTGCAGCGCATGGTCGGCCGCCTCTCTTTGGGCATCAGCCGACTCAATGCTCTCATTGCCCGCCAACGCCATATGGATGCTTTCCGCCAAAGAGAGCCGCACCGGTTCAGCCCCGCAGATTCCTGCCGGAAAGATAAGACTATAGCTGAGAATACTGGCTAAAACAAATTTTTTATTAAGCTTCACTGGGTATCACCTTCCTGTTCAGGCATCTGCTACCTGACGTTTCACCAAATCGGCAAAGAGACCGCCCTTTGCCACGAGTTCATCAAAACTGCCCATCTCCGCAATCGCACCATCATCCATGACGATGATGCGGTCACACTGCCGAATCGTCGACAGCCGGTGAGCCACCACAATGCGGGTGGCTTTGAGCTTGTCCAGACTGCGGGTTACAATAGCCTGCGAGCGATTGTCGAGCGCACTGGTCGCTTCATCAAAGATCAGAATGGCCGGTTTGCCCACCAAGGCGCGGGCAATCAGCAGGCGCTGACGCTGACCGCCGGAGATATTGGAACTGCCCTCGCTGATCACCGTCTGCATGCCCATGGGCATATCGGCGATATCCTCGGCAATGCCGGCCGCCTCAGCCGCTTCCCAGGCATCATCCTGCGTCAGCATCCGCGTGCCGACAATGTTGGTGTAGATATCGCCCGTCATCAGCTGGCCATTCTGCAGCACGACACCCATTTGGGAACGGACCGACGGCAGCGCCAGCTCGGACAAATCCTGCCCGTCAAAGGTGATGCTGCCCCGCTTGGGCGTTTCAAAGCCCAGCAGCAGGCGCACGAGCGTGCTCTTGCCGCTGCCGGACTTGCCGACAATGGCCACATTTTCCCCGGCCGCAATGGAGAAGTTCACATCCTTCAGCACATCCGTTCCCTCAACCTCCAGCACGCCGCCTTTTCCGTCAGGCGTCACATGCGTATAGGCAAAGGACAGATGGCTGACCTCAATCGCGCCGGACAGCGGCCCTGCCTCCTGCCGGTCATCCGTGTTTTCCGGGACGGCCTCCAAAATCGGCCGCAAGTTCTCGAGCTGCGGCTGGATGGCAAAATACTGGCTCACGAGGCCGATAACGCCGCCCATCACACCGTTGAAACTCGAATAGGCGGCATTAAAGGCGATGAACTGCGCATAGCCGATGCCCGTCTTGACCGCCTTGCCGTCTGGGCTGACCTCATTCATGCCATAGACCGCAATGTAGTAGAGAATCAGCGTCAGCACAAAGGGCTGAATGCTCGAGATAATCGACGTATAGTTATTCTGCCAGCGCAGTTTCAGCGTCCAGTTCCAATGCTCACCGAAGGTATGGGTCCAAAGGCTGTACGCCTGTTCCTCGGCCCCCTGCACCCGGAACTTGGGCAGGCCCGCAAAAATCTGCTGCACGGTGCCTGCGGATTTATTTCCCGCGTCGATAATCTTGCGCTGGAAGAACAGCACCCGCCGCAGCACAAAGGCCACGAACAGCGAATACACGAGCCAGACCACAATGGCCGCCGCCGTGAGTTTCATGCTGTAGTAGCACATGAGGAAAATGCTCCAAAAGGAGAAGATGAAACTCAAGATGGAGCTGACGAACTCACCGGAGGCCAGTCCCTTGGCGATACCGATGCCGCCCATACGGCTGGCCAGTTCCCCCACCGTAAAGCGGCGGAAGAATTTGGCCGGCAGGCTCATGAGCCGCCCCCACATGGCCGCCTCGGCAGCCATCTCAATGCGGTTGGAAATGCGCAGTACCGCAATAGAACGCACAATCCCCAAAGCCGCCGTGGTAAAACTCGTGACCATCAGCGCCTGCGTGACCGTTGCCAGTCCCTGCCGGTCCAAAATCGGAATGATATCCTGGAAGATGGTCTCCGTAATCAGCGGCGTAGCCAGCGGAATCAGTCCGGCAAACAGGCTGCAGATCAAGATTGTGCGATAATCCGTCAGCCAGCACTGATGAAACATGAATTTAATCAAATCCCATAATTTCAAGGCCCGCGCCGGAAAACCCGCATAACATTGAAACGCATCGCGGCTGACGTTTTGCACCTCCGCCTCGGTCAGGTCAATGCCCTCCGGCTGCGTGGACACGAAAATGCGGTAACTGTCCGGCGTTACCGGAATCAATGCCGCAATGTCCTTGCGGCCCGTATCCGGCAAGGTATAGAAGCCCAACAGAACACCAGTATCCTTCTTATACCAATTCTCCGGCAGCGTCACCAGACGCATCTGCATATTCCCCTTCTGCATCAATCTGCGCAAAAGCGTAACCTCATCCGCCTTCCGATTGCTCTCCGCATCCAGACCGATGGAATCCACCGGCATTTTTAACGCAGCCGCCACCTGCCGCACGGCAAAGACCGCCTCTTTTAGCAGGGCGCTGTCGCTGTCCGTATCCCGGCTGCCGGCGTACAATTGATCCTCGCCCATCAGGCTGCGGATGCCGTTTTCCACCAGCATGACCTTGGCCTTGTCCCGCAGGCGGATGCGGCGGGCCAGCTGCTTGTCCCGGGCACCGAAGCGCACCCCTAAAAGCATGGCGAAGATTTTTTCATGCTGCAAAAACGTTTCATATAATTTCTGATTGCTTTGCTCTGTAATAAGCAGCTTGCGCTTTTTCCAAAGCTGCAGCATATCATCGCCCCTGTCTGCCAACAGACGGAGCCAGGAAATCTGCACCAGCGAAGAGAACCACGCCTGCATCTGCCCGCGCAGGTATTCCCGCTCCGCCTCCTGCCAGCGGCAAAACATCAGTTCACAATCCTCCAGCGCATAAATCTGCATCCGGACTTCCTGAAACTCATCCAGCGCAGGAAAAACAGCCTCGCCGGCCTGCTTTTCCACCAGATAGCACTGATGGAACGCTATTTCACTGCCATTCTGTGTGGTCGCATAGACTTCCACACGGCCGGACACCACCTGCCAGAAGCCCGTATCTTCTTCCAGCAGGAAGCGTTCGCCGGCATAGAGATTTTTTCGCATCGTCATTCCACTCTTTCCCTGTCTTCCTGTTCCCGTTCCTCAATCAGACGGCGGTACGGGCCGTCATGCTGAATCATTTCCCGATGATTGCCCCGTTCCACAATCTTTCCCCGGGACAGGACAATGATTTCATCACAATCGCGGATTGTGGACAGGCGGTGCGCCACAATCAGGCAGGTGCAGCCCCGATGGCGGATATTGTCCAGCACCTTTTTCTCCGTAATGGGGTCAAGGGCACTGGTGGCCTCATCCAGAACGAGAATCGAAGGATTTACGGCCAGCGCCCGCGCAATTTCGAGCCGCTGCCGCTGCCCGCCGGAAAAGTTCAGGCCGCCCTCCTGTATAGCGGCTTCATAACCGCCATTGAGCTTAACGATATCCTCATGGATGCAGGCATCCTTAGCCGCCTCCACGATATCACTCCGGCGGACGGTACGATCAAAGAGCGCAATGTTTTCCGCCACCGTACCACTGATGAGGAAAATATCCTGATCCACCGCGGCCAGCGAACTGGTGATCACCTTGCGAGGCACATCCCGGCGGGGCATGCCGTCCAGCAGCACCTCGCCGCTCCATTCCTCGTAAAGCCCCGTGACAATCTTGGCCAGCGTGCTCTTGCCGCTGCCCGATGCGCCCACCACCGCAATCCAGCGGCCGGGGCTGGCGTGCAAATCGAAATGCTCCAAAAGCGGCCTTTCCAGTGGGCTGTAGCCAAAGCTCACATCCTTCAGCCGCAAGTCCCCCGCCAGGCTGTCAAAGGGCACCTTTTTTTGCCCGGCCTCCTCAGGGGCCGGAAAATTCAAACGGTCCACCTCATAAGCGCGTACGTCGTTCAGACGCTGCATCTGCATTTCCGTGGTCTGCAAGGTGGAACCTAAGCCCACCAACGCATTGACCGGCGCTTGAAAGCTGCCCATCAGATGCTGGAACGCCATGAACATACCGGCTGTCATCGCGCCTTCCATAATGGAAAAACCGCCCACGGTCATAATGAGCGCCCCGTTAATCCCCGCCAATAGCGTGGGCAGTAGCTTTACCGACATCGCCCAGAGCGCCGTTTCCTGCGAGGCCATCAACACCTTGGTCTGATAGCCCGACCACTTGGTGAAGAAATCCGACTCATCCCCGCTGGCCTTGATGGTCTCAATCATGCGCAGGCCGTTCATCGCCACGCCATAAGCCTTGCCGGCATCCTGCTGAATGCGCATATTGAGGTCGGTAAGGTGCCGCCGCATCGCAAAGAACAAAACGATTTCCACGGAGCTGAAGGCCACGCCGATAATGGTCAGGGCCACATTATACTGCAGCAGCAGCAGGAGATAGAACACCGCCACAAATAAATCCAGCACCGCCGTAGCCGCCGGCCCGGACAGGGTAACGGCAATGGACTCATTGAAACTCACGCGGCCGGCCACTTCCGCCGCATAACGCTGATGAAAGAACTGCATTGGCAGCTTTAGCAGATGCCAAAAATAAGCCGAACTGTCCGCCAAAGTTAGCTTGCGCTGCCACTGCGTGAGCACCACAGCCCGCAGCCAGGTCATGATGCCGCTCAGAATAAAAGACACCGTCATGGCCAGACAGAAATTCGTCATCCAGTCCAAATGCTTGCGGGTCAAGATATCATCCAAAAAAATCTGGCTCATCACCGGCCCGGCCAGCCCCGGAATAATCGCACAAAATTCCAGAATAATGATGAAGGTCAGCGCCCAGCGGTCCTGCAGGAGTTTCTTGGCCACATCCTTAAAGACATTGTAACGATGGCCGGCCTTTTGAAAGTTTGCCCCTGGCGCAATCTGCAGGGACACTCCGGTATAGGAGGTGCGAAATTCCTCCCAAGGCACCGTACGCCGCCCCATGGCCGGGTCATTGAGATAGGCCTTGCCCTTGGCGATTCCCTCCAGCACCACAAAATGATTGAACTCCCAATGGATGATCAAGGGAAAGACATCCTCTTCCCCGGCCAGTTCCAAAAGGTCCGCCGCCGACCAGCGATAGCCGTCCGCCTCGCACCCGCGGTTGCGGGCTGCCCGGATGACACAGCTGGCCTTGGAGCCATCGCGGTTTACGCCGCATTCGGCCCGCAGCTTTTCGAGCGGAATCCAGAGTCCGTAATGGGCCAGAATCATGCCCAAGGCCGCCGCGCCGCATTCTGTGGCCTCCATCTGCAGGACCGTAGGGACCTTGACCCGGTATTTGCTCGATAAAAAGGTATTCTTCAATTGCTCGATAACATTCACCCGGTTCACCTGCCCCTCAGCCATTGGCTCAACTTATAGAAGACCTTTTCGATGGGCGGGCGCCGTTCGATGATGATGGAGCCGGTGACAAAGCTGCCGGCCGTAATCGGCTTGTGCTCCCCGACGCTGGATGTCCAGAGATAGCCGGACTCCGACCCCGGGTCACGCACCAAATCAAAATTCACTTCCATCACCGAACTTTGCTGTGTAGATATAATCCACTGGGCCAGCTGTTCATTGCCCAGGTTCTTGTGCATGGTCTGCGGCGTTACAGGATACTGCGACACGGAACGCACCGTGCCCAGAAGGCTGCCCGACTGGGAAACATCCACGCCGTTTGGTGCCAGCTGGATGGTCTGCCCCTTCTCCACCCGCTTGCCCTTGTCCACGGGGATGTACAGCACGCCTTTCAGATGACCACGGCCGCCGTCATTGCGCAGCGTGAGTATGGGCATACCGCTGGTGACCATGCTGCCTTCCTGCACCATAATCTCGTCCACAGTCCCCTCATAAGGCGAATAAATATACTCCATGGCCTCCTGCTGATAGCGGCGTGAATCAAATTCATGGACACGGCTGGCCGCCTCACGGGAACTTGAAGCCAGACGCGGGCCAAATCTGGCCATGCGGGTAGCGGCCTCCTCCTGTACCATCGTCACATGCGCGATAAGTTCCCCCTTCTTGACGACATCGCCGGGATGGACATAGATTTCATCCATGTTCCCGCCCGCCTGCGCATAGACCTTGGACAGGCCCGAAGAATCCATAATCAGCCCCATGCCGTCCGCCTTGACCGTAAACGAGCCAAAGATGGACCAGATGACCACGGCCAGCATCATGACCGCCACCGAGATAAGGCCCATCCAGCCAATCGGCGTGGTGATGCTCATGGTCATATCCAGTTTTTCCGGCGAACGCATCTTATCCAGCGCTTCCTTGCTGAAGATTTCATTCCCCTTCTGATTCCAGCGTGCTGCGCCGGCAGGTTTCTTATCCTCGCCCATCAGTTATCACCTTCTACCTCTGCATCCACTTTCATGCCATCCTCAAGGCCTTCCAAATTGCCCACAATGACCGTATCGCCTTCTACCAGGCCATCATAAATCTCGATGTACTTTTTATCATCGGCTCCGGCTTTCACCGTCCGCAGATGGATAATGCCCTCTGCATCCAACACAAACACCTTATCATGTGCCTTGTCAATCATCGCCGCCAGTGGTACAGTCAGCGCCTCATAAGACTGCCCCGTCCGCATGGTCACACCGGTATACAGCATCGGCTCCAGCAGCCGGGCGCGGTTATCCACTGCCCAGACCGTCCGCCGGATATCCGCCGGCTCCGACAAATCGGGCACAATCTCGCGGAGGACAGCCTTTATCTCCATACCGCGCTCCTTATTGCCCACGCCGTAATCCGTATCATAGGCCTTGCCCGTAAGTTTCCGTTCCGCAAAGGCCAGATAAATGGTCTGTCCCAACTGCAAATGACGGGCATCCCTATCCGACAGGTTCAGCGAAAACGTCAGCTGCGAAAAATCCCCGACCAACGCGATTGGCGTGCCCGCCTGCACCTGTGCACCGGCCTGCTGATAGATGAGCAGAACTTCCCCATCCAGCGGCGCCTTCACCGACAGCCAGCCCTGCTGAACCAAATACTGGTCGCGCTGCGCCTGCGCCTCCCGCAAAGCCCCCTGCGCTGCCATATACTGTGCCTCAGCTTCCTCATATTTCTCCTGCGAAGTAGCCCGGCGCGCCTTCAAGCGCCCCTGACGCTGATAGCTGTTACGCGCCTGCGTCATCATGGCCTCAGCCCGGCTGATGGCACTTTCCGCCTGCTGAATTTTGAGTGGAATGCTCTCATTGACCATCTCCACCAAATTCTGCCCCTTGGAAACCTTCTCATTCTTCTCCACCTGCCAGCTCAAGATACGGCCATCCGTGAGCGCCACAGCATCCGTCATATTATCACTGACAAACCGCACCGCATCCAGCGAAATCGTCGGCGCAAACTCCCGCCGCGCAGCCTTGGCCGCCGTCACCTCCACCCGCCGGTTATCCATCCGGTTGGCAATCTGATTCTCATCGCTGTAATTCAACCACGCCCCCCAGGCCACAATAGCCAGTGCCATAAAAATAATCAGCACCATCGCCACGCCATAAATCTTCTTCATGCTCCGTCCTGCCCCTTCTCTATCGTCAAACCATATGATTGTATACTACACACATTATTTATTCGCCACAAAATGCCTGAATCCTACCCAAAAATCCGACAAATATGAAAACAATCTCGGGCGTCTCTTCTCCCCCATGTATGTACGCAATAAGCCCGCGGGCGACCTTATCACCTGTGAACCCAATCACTACGAAAACAGCCCGACGGCTGATGATGCTTTCCCGCCGCGTTTGACAAGCTTGTCTAAGCAAAGGGAAAGTATTATCCGTTACCGGGCTTCTTACCATATGGCCATCATCAATACGAAAGCAGCCCGAAAGCTGATGGTGCTTTTCCGTAGCTTTTGACAAGCCTGTCTATGGCGAAGGAAAAGTATTATCAGCTTTCGGGCGTCCTCCCATATGGCACCATCCAATACGAAAACAGCCCGGTGACGGATGATGCTTTCCCGCCGCGTTTGACAAGCCTGTCTAAGCAGAGGGAAAGTTTCATCCGTCACTGGGCGTCTTACCATATGGCCATCATCAATACGAAAGCAGCCCGGGAGCTGACCATGCTTTTCCGCAGCTTTTGACAAGCCTGTCTATGGCGAAGGAAAAGTATGGTCAGTTCCCGGGCGTCTTCCCACCTCGATGTAAACCTACTACTGAGCTATTGAGCCCCTTTATTCACCTGTATCTCCGCATCCGTCAGCTGTTCCTTCAGTCGGATAAACGGTGCCGTATAACTAAAGTCCACATACTCAATCCGATGCCGGGCATTGGGCAGACTCAGCAAAAAGTCACGCGTGAGCTTGGCCTTTTCCTCCCAGCGGTCAAAATTCCCCAGGCGAATCTGCACCGCCTGATTGGTATAAGCCATAACCGCATTGGGATTCGTGACATTGACCTCGGACAGGCTGTTCAGCGAATCCGCATCCAGCAGGGATAAAAACTCCAAAATCTTGCCCACATTCGGGTCCTTATTGTCATCCCCGATATACATATCGTGCATCTTGACGCCGGCAATCAACGGAATCGGCATCTTCCGCAGGGACTTATAACTGCCGATGACCTTTCCCTGCCGGTCTAAGTCCAAATACCCATAATCACAGGCAATGGTTGCCACCGGCAGCCGCTCTTTGAGCTCGATTTCCAAGGTATCAGGCACCCGCCGCCGCACGACCGCACTTTCAATCCGCAAATCCTTCATGAGGTTCTGCGTCACTTCGTCGGTTTCGAGCTGAAACAGCGGTTCGCCCTTATGCAGCCGCCCGCTCGTGAGGATATCCTCCTCATTCAGATAGGCATTGCCATGCAGAACCACCCGCTGCAGGGTAAAAAGAGGCGAGTACACGATAATGGACATCACCCCGCCGCAAATCGCCAGAAATGCCAGCCCCTTGATTAAACGGCGGGGACTGCGGCGGCGCCTTCTTGACGGAACCTGTACTTCTTCCAGTATTTCTCTATCATCCATTACGCTGCTTGGCCTCCTTTCCATGCCCTGCCGCTAAAGCCGGTTTAGAAACCAGCCAGCTGCAGAATGCGTTCACACAGTTCCGGGAATTCCACGCCCATAGCCCGGGCCGCATCCGGCACCAGGGAAACCTCCGTCATGCCCGGTACGGAATTCACTTCGATAACATACGGCGTTTCGTCCTCGCTGTACATCATATCCACGCGGGCTACGCCCTTGCAGCCGCAGGCCGTATAGGTCTTGATAGCCAAATCCTGCAGTTCACGGGTCTTTTCTTCGCTGATGGGTGCCGGAATGATATGCGTCGAAGCGCCTTTGGTGTACTTGCTGTTGTAGTCATAACGGCCGGAAGTGGTCGTGATTTCGATAATCGGGAAAGCTTCCTTCTTATCCTCATCACCCCAAACGGCTACGGTCATTTCCCGGCCCTTGATGAATTCTTCCACGAGAACTTCATCATTATAGGAGAAGGCTTCTTTGATGGCCTCGGCCAATTCTTCCTCTTTTTCCACGATATACACGCCGATGCTCGAACCCTGGGAAGCGGCCTTGACCACGACCGGCAGGCCGAATTCGGCGAGGATTTCACCGGCCAAATCACGCTTCTGCTCGAAGCTGTTATAGGTATGGCATTTCGGCGTGGAAATGCCCTCGCTGATGAAGACGCGCTTGGAGGCAGCCTTGTCCATCGTGACAGCCGCAGCCAGCACGCCGGAACCCGTGTAGGGAATGCCGAGCATATCAAGCGTTCCCTGCAGCAGGCCGTCTTCACCAAACTTGCCATGCAGCGCATTGAAGACCATCTTGGCGCCGGCTTTCTGAATGTCCATGGCAAAGGTCTTGGGATTGAGTTCCATGCCTTCAGCATTATAGCCCTTTTGCTGGAGTGCAGAGAGAATGGCTGCACCCGTACGGCGGGAAACTTCGGCCTCGGTGGAGGTGCCACCCATAACAACTACGATTTTATCCTGTTTCATGAATTTTATCCTGCTTTCCAATCTTACTTATTGAGTAATTCCACTAATTCTTCACCGGTCTTATAGATATCCCCGGCCCCCATGGTGATGATTAAATCGCCATCTTTGGCTTCTTCTTCCAAATACTTCGCCAGCCGTTCGCGCTGCGGAATGTAGATGACATCCTGACCAGACTGCTTGCGCACTTCATTTAAGATGGTTTCGCCGTTAATGCCCTCAATCGGTGCTTCGCCGGCACTGTAGATATCCGTGAGGATAAGCAAATCAGCGGACACAAACGCCTTGCCAAATTCTTCATGCAGAAGCTGCGTACGGGAATAGCGGTGCGGCTGGAACACGCAAACCAGACGCTTCGGATTAAGTTCCTTGGCGGCCTTGAGCGTAGCGGCGATTTCCGTCGGATGATGCGCATAATCATCCACCACCCAAATGCCATTGCCCCGCCCCTTGGTCTGGAAGCGGCGTTTTGCGCCGTGGAACTCAGCCAGGCCGGCGGCAAGTTTCTCAAACTCCACGCCCATGCTCAGTCCCGTCACAATGCAGGCCAGCGCGTTGAGCACGTTATGACGGCCCGGAATGTTCAGCGAAACATGGCCCAACATCTCCTCACCATGCAGAACATCAAAGGCAATGCCCTTGCCATTGGTCTTGATGTTCTTGGCCGTATAATCGGCTTCATGATCAATGGCATAGGTATAGAACTTACGTTCAACGGTTTTGGCAATATTGCGCAGGTTTTCGTTATCAAAACACAGCACGGCATAGCCCGTTTCCTTGTCCACATTCTGAATGAACTGCGTGAAGGCCTTGATGATGTTCTCCATCGTGCCGTAGTGGTCCATATGGTCATCTTCCACGTTGGTGACCACGGCGATATGCGGGTGCAGTTTCAGGAAGGAACCATCGCTTTCATCGGCCTCCGAAGTCAGGTATTCACTTTCGCCCAAAATCGCATTCGTGCCGAGGTCCGGCATTTCGCCGCCCACGACCACCGTCGGAGATACGCCGGCCTTCGTGAGCGCAACACCGAGCATGGAGGTCGTCGTGGTCTTGCCATGCGCACCGGCTACGGCAATGCCCTTGTACTCATTGACGAGCGCCGCATTGATATCGGAGCGGTGCAGCTTGCGAATGCCCAAGTCGCGGGCCGCCAGCACTTCGGGATTGTCAAAGGGAATCGCCGTGGATACCACAATGGCGTCGGCCCCCTTGACGTTTTCGCCCTTCTGCCCGTCCAACGTGATTTTGGCCCCCAATTTTTGGAGGTTCTGAATCACTTCGGAATCTGCTCTATCGGAGCCCGTGACTTCATAGCCCAGCTCCACCATAATCTTGGCCAGCGGGCTCATGCCGGCACCGCCAATGCCTACAAAATGAATTTTTTCAATATCCTTTAGCTCTTTCAGCCGTTTCATTTCCTTTTTCTCCCCTGTGTCATCTCTATAACCATGGCAGCAATATCCTCTGCCGCCTGCGGCTTGCCCAACGCCTTGCTGGCCTTGGCCATCGCCGTAAGTTTATCTTCATCTGCCAAAAGCTCCTGCAAGGTGCTTTGCAGAATATCGCTCTTCAAATCCCGGTTCAAAATTACTCTGGCAGCGCCGGCTGCTTCAAGCGCCCGCGCATTGTGCTCCTGATGATTCTCTGCCGCATACGGATAGGGAATCAGGATTGCCGGAATCCCGCGCGCGGTAAGTTCGGCAAGGCCAGTTGCCCCGGCCCGGTAGACCACCAAATCCGCCATAGCCATAGCCTGCGGCATATTGTAGAGGTATGGTTCCACCTTGACATTGGGCGTTTCGGCCAAATTTACGCCTTTTGCCTGCAGGCGGCTGATGATGTCCTCGTAATCGAGCTTGCCCGTGACATGCAGATACTGCACCTCACGCTGCTTGGCCGCCTCAACCAGTACATCCACCATAGCGTTATTGATGCTGCGCGCGCCGCGGCTGCCGCCGGAAATCAGCACCGTTTTTTTCGCCGGGTCAAAGCCAAAGGCCTTGGCGCCTTCCTCTCTTGTCGCCGTGAGCACGTCCTTGCGGATGGGATTGCCGGTGCAGACTACCTTGCCTGCCGGAAAATGCTTTTCCGCCTCCGGCGTGCCCGCCGCAATGCGGGTGACGAACTTGGAAAGAATCTTGTTGGTGATGCCCGGCACCACATTCTGCTCCTGAATCAGCGTCGGAATCCCGAGCATACTGGCCGCCATGAGTACCGGCCCGCAGACATAGCCGCCCGTACCAATGACCGCATCGGGCTTGAACTTACGCACCACGTTCATGGCCTTGGCCACGCCCACAGCCGCTAAGCCTGCCCGCACGAAGTTAGCAGGCGACAAACTGCGCTTGAACCCCTGAATATCCACTGTCGCAAAAGGGATATTTTCCTTGGGGATAATATCGGCCTCCAGCCCCTTGTGCGTACCGACGTACAGGAAGCTGGCCTCCGGATATTTTTCCTCAATGGTGCGCATAATGGTCAGCGCGGGGTAAATATGCCCGCCGGTACCGCCACCGGAAATAATTATCTTCATCTTCATCCCTCTTACAATTTATTCACTAAATCCTTGAAATTACGGCCGCGTTCCGCCATGCCGTTATACATATCGAAGCTGGCACAGGCCGGCGACAGCAGTACCACCTGCGGCGCCTTGGCCAACGAATGCGCGATTTTAACCGCCTCGTCCATCGAAAATCCTGCACGGTGGATATGCTCGGCAGGATAACCGCTCTTTAAGGCCTCCTGCTCAAAGCGGTCAGCCGCGGCACCAAGCAGCACCAAATCCGTGACGCGCTCTTTTACGCGAACCAGGAAATCCGTCAAATCCGTCATTTTGTCATCGCCGCCCGCCAGCAGCACAATGCCGTCGTCAAACGTTTCCAGTGCCTTGATGGCCGAATCCGTATTCGTCGCTTTAGAGTCGTTGTAATATTCCACACCATCCAACGTGCGGACGTATTCAATGCGGTGTTCCACGCCGCGGAAGGATTTGAGCACCGGAGTCATTTCCTCGGCGCTGCAGCCGGCCAAAAAGGCCGTCATGGCCGCCGCCAGTGCATTTTCCACATTGTGCGCACCCTTGATACCCAGCTCGCCAATGCTGCAAAGCGGATAATCCTCACCCTTCCAGGCAATGGTCAGCATATCGCCTTCAAGATACGCCCCCTCATGGAGATGTACCTGACGGCTGAAAAAGACCACATGCGCACTGGCGCGGTTTGCCATATCCTTTACCCGCTCATCATCATAGTTGAGCACGAGGAAATCCTTGCCCTTCTGCTGCGCAAACATGCGCTCCTTCATGCGCTGATATTCTTCCATCGAGCCATGGCGCACGATATGGTCAGGCGTGACGTTTAAGACCGTGGCCACATGAGGATGGAATTCCTCGGTGACCTCCATCTGATAGCTGGAAATCTCAGCGGCGATATAACCGTCTGCCGGAATCTCCAACGCCACCTCCGAAAGCGGCACGCCGATATTGCCGCCCACGCCGACCTTATTGTAATGGCTTTCGAGCAGCAAGCCCAATAGCGTAACGGTAGTCGTCTTGCCGTTGGTCCCCGTTACGGCACAGATGGGCGCCTTTTTGAGCCGATAGGCCAGTTCCACTTCGCTGGCCACCCGGATTTTCCGCTTATAAGCGGCCTGAATCAAGGGGATACGGGCCGGCACCGCAGGAGAAACGATGACGAGGCTCACCCCGTCCAACAGTTCCTCCGCCTGCGGGCCGAACACACAGTTGATGCCCATATCCCGCAGCTCTTCAAAATCATCGGTTAAATCCGCCTCGTTCTTGGCGTCGCTCAAGGTCACCTGCGCCCCTAAACGGCGGGTGATTTTCGCCGCCGCAAAACCGCTGATACCTGCTCCGATAATCAGTACCTTTTTGCCCGTTAAATCCATTGTGAATCCCCCTAAATGTTTATAACAGTTCTAATGCCGCAATGCTGGCCAGCAGGCCCACCGTCCAGAAGACGAAGACCACTTTCCATTCCGACCAGCCGCCCAGTTCAAAATGATGATGGATGGGGCTCATGCGGAAAACGCGCTTGCCCGTAGACTTGAAGGAAGCCACCTGAATGATAACCGACAGCGCTTCACAGACGAACACCAGGCCGATAAGCGCCAACAGCACTTCCGTATGGGTGAGAATGCCCAGCGCCGCCATGGCACCGCCCAAAGCCAAAGAGCCCGTATCGCCCATAAAGACCTTGGCCGGATGCGCATTGAAGCGCAGGAAACCCACGCAGGCAGCGGCAATTGCCGTGGCAAAGATGGCCAAATCGCTATGGCCCAAAAGCGTGCAGACCACGGCATAAGAGCTGGCCGCAATGGCCACCGTGCCAGAGGCCAGGCCGTCCAGCCCATCGGTAAGGTTTACCGCATTGCTGGTTCCCACCATCACAAAGAGCAGCAGGGCATAATAGCCCGCCCCAATATTGATATGGCTGTCGAGCACCGGCACCCAAACCGTCGTATCAATGCCCAGCATGCGCGTGCCGATAAACATCGTAACCACCGCAATGATAATCTGCCCGAGCATCTTCTGCTTGGCCTTCAAGCCCAGGTTGCGCTTCTTGACCACCTTGATATAGTCATCGAGGAATCCCAGTACAAAATGCCCCAGCATGATAAAGAGTGCCAGCATGATTTCCGTGGAAAACGGCGCTGCAACCAGTGTCGCAATGGTAATCCCGAGGATAATCATAATGCCGCCCATCGTCGGCGTACCGCTCTTGGCCTGATGGCTTGCCGGTCCTTCCTCACGAATGCTCTGACCAAACTTCAGCTTATGCAGTTCCGGGATGAAAAACGGCCCGGTCAGCAAAACGAAACCTGCGGCAATAACGGCCGCCAATATAAAGCTATCCAATGTTATAATGCCTCACTATCTAAACGTAAATCACAGCAAATCAATAATCTTTTCCATAGCCATGCCACGGGAGCCCTTAAAGAGCAGCGTATCGCCGGGTTGCAAAAGTTCATGGAGTTTTTCTGCCGCTTCTTCATGGCTTGCGCAGCGGTAAACTGCCGTCATGCCCTTGTTTTCGGCACCTTTAGCGATAAATTCACCCATTTCCCCGCGCGTAACGAGCGCCGTAAAGCCGTGTTCGGCCACTTCCTCGCCCACATGGAGATGTGCTTCTTCCGATACACTGCCCAATTCGAGCATATCGCCGAGCACGGCAATCTTGCGGCCCTTTGTCAGCTCCGACAGCGTATTGATGGCCGCCGTCATGGACATGGGGCTGGCGTTATAGGCATCGTTGACCACGTTCCACTCTTTAACCTTTTGCAGTTCAAAGCGCATCTTCGTGGCTTCGAGATTGCCGAGGCCTTCACGCACTTCAGCCGGCGTCAGGCCCATGGCAAAACCTGCGGCAATGGCAGCCAGCGTATTGTAGACATTATGACGGCCCACCATGTTGACTTCGTATTCATGGCGCTCATTGGCGTAGGTCACCATGAACTTCGTCATATTGCCTTCCGTATGAATGGCCTCGCCCTTGACATCGGCCGCCTGTTCCAGGCCGAAGGTGATGACCTTTACACCATCCTTAACCGCCGCACGCATGCCGGCCACATATTTATTGTCGGCATTCAAAATAACCGTACCGCCGGCAGGAATCGCTTCCACGAGTTCCTGCTTGGCCTTGGCGATATTTTCCAAAGAACCCAGAAGTTCCATATGGGTTTCGCCCACATTGGTCACAATGCCAATCTGCGGGGCGGCAATCGGTGCGAGCGCCTCAATCTGATGGAAGCCGCGCATGCCGATTTCCACGACAGCGGCCGTGTGTTCCGCTTTGAGGCCCAACAGGGTCAGCGGCAGGCCGATTTCGTTGTTGAAGTTGGCCTGCGTCTTGAGCACCGCGCCCTTGGCCGACAGCACAGCCGCCGTCAAATCCTTCGTCGTGGTCTTGCCGTTGGAACCCGTAATCGCCACCACGGGGATTTGCGGGAACTTTTCGCGCCAAGCCTTGGCCATCAGCTGATAAGCCTGCAGGGTATCCTTTACCTGCAGAACCGTGCCCTGACATTTTGCCAGCTGCTTTTCGTCGCAGGCTTCACTGACCACTACACCGGCTGCGCCCTTTTCCAAAGCCTCTGCCGCAAAATCCTCACCATTAAAGCGCTCGCCCTTGAGGGCCACAAAGAGCACCCCTTCGCTGATTTTGCGCGTATCGGTAACAATGGCGCCGAATTCTTTCTTATCTTCCTTATATACTTTGGCACTAGTGGCCTTTACCATCTCATTAAGCGTAAACATCCGTCAGGCTCCTTTTTTCGCTGCCACCGCCTCGCGGGCAACTTCCTTATCGTCAAAGTGAATCGTCTTATCCTTCAAAATCTGATAATCCTCATGGCCCTTGCCCAGAATAATCACAATATCATCCGTTTCGGCAAGTTCCACGGCACGGAAGATGGCTTCACGTCTGTCGATAATGCACTCATGGTGCTTAGCGCCAATCGTTTCCTTCACGCCGGCTTCGACTTCGCTCAGGATAAAGGCCGGGTCTTCGCTGCGCGGATTGTCGGAAGTCGCGATAACCACATCGGCAAGCTCTGCAGCGAGGCGGCCCATAATCGGACGCTTCGTGCGGTCGCGGTCGCCGCCGCAGCCAAACACCGCAATAATCTTTTTCTTCGCAATGCGGCGGGCCGTATTGAGCACGTTTTCCACCCCGTCCGGCGTATGTGCATAGTCCACGATAATGGAGAAATCCTGCCCGGCCTTCACGAGTTCAAAGCGGCCCGGCACACTGGTGAAATTCAGCAGGGCTTTCTCAATTACTACAGGGTCAATCTTCTCTGCAATAGCAGCGCCCACAGCGGCCATGACATTATAGACATTGAAGATACCCGTGATATGCAGCTGTAAATCCAGCTTGCCCAGGAATTCTTCGACCAGCGTGAAATTTGCCCCACTGGCCAAAACCTCCACATTGGTTGCCTGCAGGGAAGCCTTGTTTTCGATACCATAGGTCAAATGGCGGCACTTGGCATGCTCGAGCATGGTCTTGCCGGCTTCGTCGTCGGCATTGACCACAGCAGTCTTGTTTTCTTTAACGCCTGCTTTCCCCAACAGGTCAAAAAGCTTAGCCTTGGCCAGCTTGTAGTTTTCCAAAGTCTTATGGTAGTCCAAATGGTCCTGCGTGAGATTGGAGAACACCGCCGTATCAAATTCGATACCCGCTACGCGGTTCTGGTCAAGCGCATGAGAGGAAACCTCCATCACGACATAATCCATGCCCTTGTCCCGCATGATGGCCAGCGTATGCTGCAATTCCACCACATCCGGAGTCGTATTGTGAATGGGGAATACTTCTTCCTCCATCATAATCTGAATCGTGCCGATAAGCCCGACCTTGTAACCAGCTTCGCGCAAAATTGCGCGGATAAGGTAACTGGTCGTGGTCTTGCCATTGGTACCCGTAATGCCGATTACCCGCATCTTCTGCGCAGGATAATCATGGAAAAACGGCACAATCGTATCCAGAGCCGTTTTGAGCTCCGGCACCTGCAGCACCGCCACACCTTCCGGCACCTCCACCTCATCGGCCTTGCGCGTGGTCAAAATGGCCTTTGCGCCCTTTTCCACTGCCTGCGGAATAAACTTATGTCCATCCACATGGAAACCGGCAATGCACACAAACAATGTGCCCTCGCCAGCCTTACGGGAATCGTGTTCAATCCCCGTAATTTCTATATTGCCATCGCCTGTAATTACAGAACCTTCCACGAGTTCTGCTAACTGCGCTAAAGTCTTCATATATATCCTCCCTCGCCGAATTATGCGAACCGTTTTTTATTATAACGCCAACGCTAAAATTTTGCCATAGGCAAAAAAAATTACAGGATTTTTCTCCTTAAAATCCTGTAATTTTGCGTTTCTTGTTCATTTTTATTTCTCACTGCTAAAATACGTCTGACGCGGTACTTCCATCCCCAGCTGATCCTTGGCAATGGCCTTGATTCTGTCCGGCGATTTCAACTTGGCAATCTCGATTTTCAGCCGTTCATTTTCCTGTTCCTTCTGCTCAGCCTGCTGCTGAATCGCCACCAGCTCATAGCCGCGGCTGGCGCTGATGCCGCTGCCCACCGTGACCAACAGCGCCAGAACCGTCATGGTCAAAAAGAGCAGCTGACCATGGGAACGCAGTCTTGTGTCCAGAACCGTCTTAAACAACGGTTCCTTCGGGGCTTTGCGCAGCTCCTTTTCCTCTTCTTCAGGGGTAAGGACGCGCTGTTCTTCTTCGTAATATTCTTCCTGTCTGGCCAGCATGGTCATTTGCCCCCCTTCTCATGTAGCGGTAACTTTTCGGCAATGCGCAGCTTCGCACTCTTGGAGCGGGAATTATGCTCCAATTCATCCGCTGTTGCCTGAATCGGCTTGCCGATAATCTTGATTTCCGGCTGATGATTGCACATGCACACCGGCAGTTCCGGCGGGCAGATACAACCACGGGAAAGTTCCTTCAACACGTTCTTGGCAATGCGGTCTTCCAGCGAATGGAACGTGATAATCGCAATGCGTCCGCCCGGCTTCAAATGCGCGACCGCCGTACGGAAAGCCGTTTCCAAAATGCCCAGCTCGTCATTGACCTCAATGCGAATGGCCTGAAAGACCCGCTTGGCCGGATGACCGCCCGCTGCCTGCCGCACCGCCTTGGGCACGGCCTTGCAGATGATGTCCACCAGTTCCCCGGTGGTTTCAATCGGCTTATTTGCCCGTTCCTGTACGATAAACTGCGCGATACGCTTGCTCCAGCGCTCCTCGCCGTATTCTTTGAAGATGCGGTTCAGTTCTTTTTCCTCGTAGTTATTCACCACATCATAAGCGCTGAAATCGGCTTCGGGATTCATGCGCATATCGAGCGGCGCATCCTGTATATAGGAAAAGCCCCGTTCTGCCGTATCAATCTGATGGGACGAAACCCCCAAATCAAAAACCACACCATCCACAAGAGGAGCATTCTCATCCGCAAGAATCTGCTCCAGATTGCGGAAGTTGCTGTGAACGATATCCACCCGGCACTTGGCCTCTTTCAGCCGTTCCGATGCCGCACTGATGGCCGCGGCATCCTGGTCAATGCCGATAAGCCGCCCCTTTTCCGTGAGCATTGAGGCAATCCGGCTGGAATGACCGCCTCCCCCCAGGGTACAGTCCACATAAGTTCCGTCTTTAGTTGTCACGAGACCTTTTACCGTCTCCTCCAGCATTACGCTGATATGATGAAACTCCATGCGCCCTGTAGTCCTTTCCTGTGTCCTTATATGCCTAAGTCAGCCAATGTCGCGGCAATCGCCGTAACCTCCGGCTCCACCTCGCCATTGTATGTACTCCAATTATCCTTGCTCCATACCTCAATGCGATTGTCCACACCAGTCAGGATAACATCCTGCCGCAACGCAATCTGTGCATGATTGCGCAGGCTGGCGGGAATGAGAAACCGTCCCTGCTTATCGCACTCGAGCGTACGCGCTCCAGAGAAGAAAAAGCGGTTCACCGCCCGGGCCTCGGGCCGCGAAATCGGCAAAGCGCGGAGCTTGCCCGCCAGTTCCTCCCAGGCCTGCTGGCCATAGAGAAACAAGCACTTGTCAAACCCCTTGGTGATGATAAACGTAACGCCCAATTCCTGACGAAAATCCGCCGGCAGAATGATACGCCCTTTCGCGTCAATGGAATGGGTATATTCCCCCATAAACATCCTGCCTCACCACCTTTAGGTCACTACATGCCACTTTCTACCACTTTTCCCCACTTTACTTCTTATATTTTATAGCATATCCAGACGAATAGCAAGACTTCCTTGTAGACAACTGAATATTGTTCGATACACAAGGCCGGCAGGAGGGGGCTGGGATAACTTTCGGCTGCTTAGACAGGCTTGTCAAACGCTGCCGAAAGCCATCCCCGCCCCCTCCTGCCTTTGGTTTTGCACTTCCAGATAAGCAGTTGTGTACACCCGACTTGATACCTCACTGTGTGCAGCCATGTAAACCACACAAAAGCCGTGAAGGCTGGTGGTGTTTTCCCGTAGCTTTTGACAAGCCTGTCTATGGCGAAGGAAAAATATTACCAGCCCCGCGGGCGTCTTTATACTACGATGCAAGACGCTCAACAATAATACATTAAGCACGAGGGGGCTGGCTGTGTTTTTTCGCAGCGTTTGACAAGCCTGTCTCAGCGAAGAAAAAATACTGCCAGCCCCCTCGGGCGCCTTAATATATAGAAAGAGCCTTAATTCTTCATCCACCCAAAACTCTCAAATATCGGCTGATACCTTATCCGTTCAATAAAGTCCTTATTGGTATCCTCCGTATGGAAAATCGGCACCCGCTCCAGCGCATAAATATTGCTGGCCTTGTCCACATTTCCGTACTTGATGGTAAACGCCGCCTTATACCCGGCTTCCTTCACCATCTGCGCGATATGCAGGTTATACGTTCCCGTAGGATAGGCGATGTAATTCACCTCATGCCCAAGCTCAGCCTCGGCCTTTTTCTTCGAATCCACCAGTTCCGCCCGCAATTCATCATCCGTTAAATCCGTCATCGAGCGATGATTCACCGTATGCGACTCGATATTGATGCCGTTCTTATTCATTTCCCGCGCCTCATCCCAGGAAAGATAGCCCTTCTTATGCTTGTCCAAGAACCCCGTCACCACAAAAATCGTCGCCTTAAAGCCATATTTTTTGAGAATCGGGTACGCATTCGTATAGTTATCCTCATAACCATCATCAAAGGTAATCATCACCGGATTTTCCGGCAAATTCCCACTGCCCGCCAGCGCCTCATAAAGCTCATCCGGACTTATCGTATGATAGCCATTATCCCGCAGATACTTCATCTGATGGTCAAAATCCTCCGGCCGCACCGCCAGCGAAATAAACGTATGGTCAATCTTATGATAATTCAGCACCAAAACCTTCGTGCCATTCTCACTATCCGCCACCATCGTCGCCTGCAAGGGCTTAGGCTGCTGCCCAAAAAAAGCCGCCCCCGCTGCCATCAGCACACAAAATAACATTATAATATAGCGCCAGCCAAATCTTCGCCGCAAAACCATACTCCGCCTCCACATTCATAGTCATTTGTCATTCTACCGCATTTCCCGCAAAAAGACCACAAAAAAATAACGACATTCCAATAGATACACACTAAGACGGAGGGGAGGGGCAGGAATAACTTTCGTCCGCTTAGACAGGCTTGCCAAACGCTGCCGAAAGTCATTCCCGCCCCGCCCCTCCTCACTGCCAGCCTGACAGCTATACCATTCACAACACTGCACCTTACTTATATAAACGACCTAAGCCCGTGAAGGTTGGTGATATTTTTCCGACGCGTTTGACAAGCCTGTCTATACAGAGGAAAAAATTACCAGCCTTCACGGGCGCCTTTACACCTCGATGTAAAGATGTACTGCAGTAATATCCTCATTAAGCTCGTGGGAGCTGGTAATGTTTTCCGCAGCTTTTGACAAGCCTGTCTATGGCGAAGGAAAAATATGACCAGCCCCGCGGGCGCCTTCCCGCAAAGATGTATACATTCGTAACATTTGTTCCTTGTAACCCCCGCACAACTATGTTATAATTCCTGTGTCAGTTAATTTGTTTTATCGCGCTTAGCGCAGGAGGTTATAATGGCTATTACTAAAGATATGAGCATCATCGAAGTTGTACAGAAGTACCCGGACACCGTTGACGTATTCGTTAACGCTGGCATGGGCTGCCTGGGCTGCGCTGCCGCTCACTTCGAAAACATCGAACAGGGTGCTCTGGCTCACGGCATTGACATCGATGCCCTCATCAGCAACCTGAACGAAGCTGTTGGCGCTGAAGCCTAATCGGATATAACCCAAAAAACTGCGATTCCATCTGTCGGGAATCGCAGTCTTTTTTTGTCTTCAGGAAAACAGCGGGCTGTCAATAACCATTTTACTGTTCGATACCGGCGTCAGCGGCCGTATATTCTTCCAGTGAATTTTCCTTCACCTGCATGCAGACATAGCTGATACCTTCATTTTCTGCGGCAAAGAACTGACGGCGTGCTGCCGGCGAAATGCGCAGCCAATCACCTGCGCCAAGTTCCACCGTTTCCCCATCAATCACAGCCTTGCCCTTGCCAGCCGTGACGAAATAGATTTCCTCATTCTTCTTGTGATAATGCACAAAGGGAACGCCTGCACCTGCAGGCAGATTGTTTATGCTTATCTCGGCACCAGTCAACTGCAGTTTATCATGCAGTTCCGTTCTTGCCTCATTTGCCACGCTTACTTTGTTGAAATTTGCCATCTTATTCTCCTCCAAATACACATGAAATCCTACGTTTATAAAAATACACCTTTGTTGTAATCAGAACGATTACAATGTAAGAATAACAGTTTTCCGTTGTAATGTCAACACTTACATCAAAAAAATATATAAAATTCAACAGCCCGCGGCGGCCTGTTCCTATGCGCTTTACGCATCTGACGCGTAAAGCGCAGGAATAAGCTGCCACGGGCTGTTGCCGAATAATAGCTGTAACTATCTTTTTGCCAGTAAAAATACTGTGCCAATAATCAATGCCGTTCCCAAAATATCCATAAAGCCAAAACTGGCCTGCAGAAACGTTATGGACAGCAGAATAGCGGCCAACGGCTCCACCGAGCCAAGGATTGACGCCTCTGCCGGCTGAATGTACCTGATGCTGCCCAGATAACAGCCAAAGGCCACCACCGTACCAAAAATAATGACATACGCATAGATGAGTCCCGAAAGAGCAGTCCATTCCCCGGGAACCTGCCAAGGCGGGCAGAATGGCGTCAGAAAAACGCCGCCCACCAGCATGCCCCAGCCAATAATGAGTGTCGGCCGCCATTTGCGAATCAGCCGTTTCGGTTTCATGGTATAAACCGCCGCCGCTACCGCCGAAGACAGCCCCCATAATAAAGCCGGCAATGGTATGGACAACTCATGCACATTGCCATGCGTCACCAGTAAAAACGTACCGCCTATAGCCATCATCACACAGATTACTTCAATGAATTGCGGCCATTTGCGGCAAGTCACCGCCGTATACCCCACAATGAATATCGGCATCAGATACTGCAGCACCGTCGCTGCCGCCGCATTGCCGCATTTGATGCTGGCAAAATACGTGTACTGCACAGCCAGCAGCCCCAAAATCGCAAACAGCACCAAATCCCACGCATCCTTCTTGTCATGCCAAACACGCAAAATGCTTTCTCGATACTGAAAAACATCCACCGCCAGCAAAATCACGCCCGCCAGCAGCATACGCGACACCACCAGCCAGCCCGCAGTAAGGCCGCAATCCTGCAGCAGATATTGTCCGGCTACGCCGCTGGCTCCCCACATGGACGCCCCCAGGCACACCATAAGCAGGCCTTTTTTCCGTTCATTCATAACTGTACACCTTTCGTCCTCGCATAAATCCATCCTTATCGTAACAAGGAGCTGCCGATAAGTCCAGCCCTATGCCGGCAACATATTTAATCCAAAATTAATCTGTATCCAAAGCGATTTTAACCTTATCCACCTATACTGGAAAACATGAACTGTTCTAAACACCAGGAACGCTAAAGGAGCGATAGATATGCCATTATTAACCAAACAACAGAAAAAACACCTGCTGATTGCCGGAGTCACTCTGGCCTGCATGGGCGGCCTTGTCACCAACACTTATGCCGCTAATCTGCAGCAGCCACCCGCCATGGCAGGTCAGGGCCAGCCGCCCACGCCGCCCAATGGCGAACTGCCGCCCGGCCCGCCCCCTGACGGCAACTTCGGCGGTATGCAGGCCAGCCAGAGCGACGGCAGTGACTTAAAAGCTGCCAAAGTCATCGAAGGCAGCAGCCTTAATTTGACCAGCCAAAAACTTACCGCCGGCAATACCGACGAAAATGTGCTCTTAGTCCGCAAAAATGGCACGCTGACGCTTACCAACAGCGAACTAAGCAAAACCGGCGACAGTTCCAGCGCCGATGCCAGCAATTTCACCGGTCAGAATGCCGTCTTTTTGGCCAACAACAGCAATGCTGTACTGGAAAATCTCACGCTGTTTTCCGATGCCGATGGTGCTAATGCGATTTTTGCCACAGGCGAAAAGGCACAGGTTACGGCCAGACACATCAAAATCCATACCAAAAACAATTCCTCCCGCGGGCTGGATGCCACTTACGGCGGCACCATAACAGCCGAAGACGTGGACATCACCACGGAAGGCGCCCACTGCGGCGCACTAGCCACCGACCGCGGCGAAGGCAATGTCATCGTAAAGGGCGCCAAAATCCACACCTCCGGCGAGGGCAGCCCCTGCATTTATTCCACAGGCAATATCCAGCTGACCAATGGCGAAGGCGTGGCCACGGGCAGTGAAATCGCTGTCGTCGAGGGCAAGAATTCCATCACTCTGCAAAATGCCCAGCTGACAGGTCACATTAAACACGGCGTTATGCTCTACCAAAGCTTTTCCGGCGATGCCAATGTCGGCGTAGCGGAATTTACCGCCAAGGACTCCGTTCTGAACAACCAATCCACCGGCCCCATGTTCTATATCACCAATACGACAGCCAAAGCCACGCTCGAAAACACGGCACTCAACCAGTCCGGCGATATCCTCGTAAAGGTCACGAGCGACCGCTGGGGCTCCAGTGGAAAAAATGGCGGGGACTTCACCCTGAACACAAAAAATCAACAGCTGAATGGCCAGATACTCGCCAACCACATCAGCAAGGTGACCTTGAATCTGGGCGAAGGCAGCACCTTTAACGGCACCATCAACCACGATAATCAGGCCGATGCCGCTAATATCAGCCTGACGAAAGGTGCCAAATGGCAGCTGACCGCCGATGCCTATGTCACCACCATCACCGATGAACAGGCCGATTTTGGCAACATTGCCAGCAACAAGCACAATATTTACTACGATAAGCAAAGCAACCCGAGCCTTAACGGCAAGACCATCAGCCTGCCCGGCGGCGGCAAATTAAAGCCCATGCATTAATCCCATAAAGACCAAGAGAGTGACCGCAAATTACACGGTCACTCTCTTTTAGTTTAAAGATAAGGGATTATTTTTTGTGTTTGAAGGCCTTCATGCCGGCATAGACGGCACTATCGCCCAATTCTTCCTCAATGCGCAGCAGCTGGTTGTACTTAGCCACGCGTTCCGAGCGGGAAGGTGCGCCCGTCTTAATTTGGTCGGTGTTCAGCGCCACAGCCAAATCGGCAATGGTGGTATCTTCCGTCTCGCCGCTGCGATGGGATACAATCGCCGTATAACCTGCCTGATGCGCCATCTTGATGGCTTCAAGCGTTTCGGACAACGTACCAATCTGATTCAGCTTAATCAGGATGGAATTGCCGCTGCCGCCCTCGATGCCTTTCTGCAGACGCTTGGTATTGGTGACGAACAAATCATCCCCCACGAGCTGTACCTTATCGCCCAGCTCGCGTGTCATCTGCTGCCAGCCTTCCCAGTCTTCTTCGTCCAAACCGTCTTCGATGGAATAGATGGGGTATTTTTCCACCAAAGATTTCCAATGGGCAATGAGTTCAGCGGAAGTGAATTCCTTGCCGGACTTGGGCTGCTTGTAATGGCCCTTGCCCTTTTCGCTCTTCCATTCGGAACTGGCGGCATCCATGGCCAGGACAAAATCCTTGCCCGGCTCATATCCGGCATTGCGGATAGCCTGCAGGATATGCTCAATCGTATCTTCATCCGAAGCCAAATCCGGCGCAAAACCGCCTTCATCACCAACAGACGTGGCCTTGCCTTCCTTTTTGAGCAGGGACTGCAGGGCATGGAATACCTCCGTAGACCATCTGAGCCCTTCGCGGAAGGTTGGTGCGCCCGCCGGCATAATCATGAATTCCTGCGTGTCCACGGAGTTCGTCGCATGGGCGCCGCCGTTCAAAATATTCATCATCGGCACCGGCAGATGGTTGCCGGAAAGCCCGCCCAGGAAACGATAGAGCGGAATATCCTGCGCCAACGCAGCCGCCTTGGCCGCAGCCAGCGACACCGCCAAGATGGCATTGGCGCCCAAAACGGACTTGTCTTCCGTGCCATCCAGCGCCAGCATTACACCATCCACGGCATAAATATCGGATGCATCCATCCCCGCTAATGCCGGAGCAATTTTCTCATTGATATTTTCCACGGCCTTGCTTACGCCCTTGCCGCCGAACTTGCTCTTATCCCCATCGCGCAGTTCCAAAGCTTCAAACTCACCTGTGGATGCGCCGCTCGGTGCTGCTGCCCGGCCAACGGAACCATCCGCCAGCGTGACCTCTGCTTCCACCGTAGGGTTGCCGCGGGAATCAATGATTTCCCGACCTGAAACCCTCATAATCTGTAAATAATCTTTCATATTGTTCCTCCTCTCAAATCTAATACCATTATAACCGCAGTTAAACGATATTGCAAGTCATTATCATTATCATTGAAGAGATAAAAAACTGAGCAGTTCCATCACCAAACTGCTCAAGCTCCTTTATTTTGCCGCTATGCTGTATTTATAAGCAATCTCAATAAATACTATTAAAGATTTTTACAAATTTTATTGTTCATTAACTGCTCTCGACAAGCCGAGTATTGGATAAGTCCGCACCAGGCAAGCGGTCTACGCAGCAACTACCA
>CACZIV010000015.1 GCA_902781305.1 Pseudoselenomonas ruminantium | reverse complement strand
ACTTGGCTATGTCGCCATAATATGGAGCGGAAAACGAGACTCGAACTCGCGACCCCCACCTTGGCAAGGTGATGCTCTACCAACTGAGCTATTTCCGCAGTGGCGACCCGAAGGGGACTTGAACCCCTGACCTCCGCCGTGACAGGGCGGCATTCTAACCAACTAAACTACCGGGCCGTCTTTACTTTTTTGCTGCTGTCGTTCAGCGACATATATTATTATACGGATAAGGTATCCGCTTGTCAACACCTAAAATGCACTTTTTTAAAAAAACTTTAGTCAATTCATCAATACGTCCCCGAAATATCGACAACTTTATTAAAAATTGTCTTGTCCATTTCATCAATATTACGCCATTTGCCGTCCGCATTACAGGTCAGAATCTGATTGCCCTCCTGCTTAAACATCACGGACTGTACCGGTTGTGCCTGTCCTTTACGGTTGACGTTTTTTATCTGCGCCTGCCATTGGTGATTTTTCTTATCCGCTGTCACCGAGCCGGCCACAATAAAGACCTGCTCACCTTCAAGACTGTAGACAAAAACATCTTTTATGGGCTTTACCGCTGGTTTTTCCTGCCGCTGAGCCGCTTGGGGCGGTGTCAGCTTATCGGGATTGGGGACATTTTCCGCCCGGGTAGCCACCGTGGTTTCTGTTATCTGCTGCTGAGCAGGCACATTTGAAGATGTGTTAAGCCAAAACACACCTCCCCCAGCCAAAACCAGGCCGAGAATCCCACCTATAATAAGTCTGCGCTTCTGCATGATACACCTCCGCGTGAATGGTTACGCCTACCATTATACAGGAAAGGCCTTGCCAGGGGCAAGGTCTTATCTCACTGGATATGTTTGCATAAGGTAAGAACATTTTTTCCCTCTTGGTAGGAATACGCTATTTCTTCTACATTTTTTTTGACCAGATATATCCCGAGTCCGCCAATGGCACGGTCTTCCATTTTCTGTTCCAAATCCGGGTCCTTGCGCGCCAGAGGATTGTAAGGAGTCCCTTCATCCATAAACACCAATTCCAAGCGCAGGGGATTTTCCAAAACCCTGCCCGTTATAAATGCCTTGCCCGTGCTCTCCCCATAAGCATAGTTGGCAATATTGACAAAGATTTCCTCTACAGCCAGTTCCAGCTGCATCTGGATTTTCATGGAACAATTTAAAGGCTGTAAAATTTCGTTCACAAATTCATTCACTGCGACAAGATTTTCTACTTTAGCCTCCAAGACCAATTTTTTTATTTCAGCGTTTGTCACGCCTTACACCTCCCCAGTCTGTTTGCCTTGATAATCCAAAACCATCATGGTGATATCATCTGATTGCTCAGCCTCACCCACATGAGCCGCCAATGATTTTTGCACAGCAGTCAGCAATCCTTTCAAGTCAAGCTGCTCTGCACCTGCCTCATTCAAACATGTCAGCAAGCGTTCTTCACCATAAAGTTCTTCTGCTTCATTCAAGGCCTCCGTAACCCCATCGGTATAGAAAAACAGTTTATCATCAGGCTCCAGCATCATTTCCTGCGCCTGATAATCCAATTCATCCATACCCCCTAAGACAAAATTGCGTTTGACTTCCATATAGGAAAATTGCTGCGTCTTATGACGATAAACTAATGGCGGATTATGCCCGGCATTGACATAAACAAATTTCCCCGTCTGAATATCGAGCAGCCCCACAAAAGCGGTAACAAACATCATCGCATCATTGTTTTGGCACAGCTGATCGTTCGTACAAGATACCACTGCCGCCAAATCATCGTTTCCAGTCATCGTCATGGCAAAATTTTTCAAAATCGTTTTCGATATAACCATAAAGAGCGCAGCGGGCACACCTTTGCCGGAAACATCCGCTATGGTAATCATCAAATGATTATCATCCAGCAGATAAAAATCGTAGAAATCTCCGCCCACTTCCTTCGCCGCATGCATGATGGCATAAATGTCAAAATCACTGCGTTCAGGAAATGGCGGAAAGATATTGGGCAGCATGCTTTCCTGAATTCTATTTGCCACATTCAACTCCGTGGCAATACGTTCTTTTTCCACCGTTTCCCGCGTAAGATTACGCATATAGGTTTGCAGTTCAGCGGTCATCACATTGAAGCTGTCCGCCAATTGCTCTATTTCATCACCGGTATGAATAGAGAGCTTTTTATCCAGATTGCCGTTAGCAATCTCCCGCACGCCGTCAGCAAGATTTAAAATGGGCCGGACCAAACGCTCACTCATGCGCTGCCCCTGCCAACTAACCACAAAAATGATCAGCGCAATGACTACAGCCATGACCAAAATCACCTTGGTCATATGGGCATCCATAGCCTCAACGTTTTTTTTGGCCAAAGCCAACACATCCGTACGAGTCTTGGTTTCTGTAGCCAATACATCTTCTGCATCCAGTGCTGCGGCAAAGCTCCAACCGGTCTGTTTGATGGGTGCATAGGCCAAATAAAAATTCTTCCCATCAATCGTTATGTTGCAGACACCACTTTGCCCTGCCGTCATTTTATGGACAGCTGTTTCTATGCCTGCATTGGACAGTGTATTATTTCCCCTATCCGTTTGCAGTTGCTCTTTAATGATACCCGTATCATCTTTGTATAAAAGCATCTGACCTTTATTATCCACGACAAAACAGGTTTCTGCCTGCGTATTCAACACCAGCTGACTTATTTTATCCAACGAGGTCGACATGGCCACAACGCCGGCAAATTCATTCTGTGCCTGATACGGTACTGTACAGGCAATGCTTAATTTGTGCGCAAATTTGGCCATATAAACATTGGTAAACGTGAGTTTCCCCTGTTCTTTGGCCAATTTGTACCATGGGCGGCCGGTGCCGTCAAAGTAGCGGGGCTTTGCATCTTCCGGTGCTGTAAAACGTTCAGCAGAATTCGTATCAACGGTTATCGTAAAACCATTCTTTGAGGCTGCACTGATAATCGTATCTTCGCCATTCATCATGGCCACTTGCATCATCACGTCCTGTATATTGGCCGTCAGTCCGATTTCATGTGCTAAAGCCTCCCGATTCAGACCTGCGGCAAATTCCAGTTGCGGAACAAATTTCCCTGCATTTTCTCTGTTTGGTTCCGCTATGCTGCGCTGTGGATACTCGCTCTCATGGCTTAAAATCCAGTTCATTTCCTTGCGGATCAGTTCAGTACGGTCAGCAATGCGCTGCATTTCCAGGCCAATATAGCTGGCTCTTTCTGCTGCCAGGAGCTGCAAACGGTCCTCAGCCTCCTGTTTCAGTGTATCACTAACCGTTTCAGCTGCCTTGGCACCCATTTCATAGCCATTTTCGGTGGAATTTATCCTCGCCCCCATCATCCCCAGCAGGGCAATCCCGCCAAGTAAAAACAGGGAAACTATACTACAAAGAAACAATAGCCTTTGTAACTGCTTGCGAATACTTGTCCGCTTCATCAACCATCACCTACCCTGCATATTATCCCTCCGTTTCGCATGCATCCTTGTATTCTAAAGCCAGCATGGTAATATCATCGGATTGTTCGGCCTCTTGTACATGGGCAGCCAAGGATTTTTGCACCGTATCCAAAATACCGCTTAGATCCGTATGTTCTACATCCATACCATTCAAGCATTTTTCCAGACGTTCTTCACCATAAAGCTCTTCATCTTCGCTAAGCGCTTCGGTAACACCATCTGTATACAAGAACAGTTTATCGCCCCGTTCCAACATGATTTCCTGCTGCTGGAAGGTCAGTTCATCCATGCCGCCTAACACAAAATTGCGCTTGACATCCATATAGGAGAACTTGCCTTCCCGGCGATGGTAAACCAACGGCGGATTGTGACCGGCATTTACATAAGTAAATTTCCCGGTAGTAATATCCAACATGCCCACGAAGGCGGTGACAAACATCATCGCATCATTGTTCTGGCACAGTTGGTCATTGGTGCAGGCGACTACGGCCGCCAAATCATCTTCTCCGGTCATCGTCAAAGCAAAATTTTTCAAGATAGTCTTGGAAATAACCATAAAGAGGGCCGCTGGTACGCCTTTACCGGAAACATCGGCAATGGTCACAACGATATGGTTTTCATCGAGCATATAAAAATCGTAAAAATCACCACCGACCTCTTTGGCCGCATGCATTGTAGCTCGGATATCAATATCTGGACAACCGGGGAAAGGCGGGAAAATACTGGGCAGCATGCTTTCCTGAATGTTTGTGGCGACATTGAGCTCCGTAGCAATTCGCTCTTTTTCAGCCGTTATCCGGGTAAGATTTTTCATGTAGCTCTGTAGTTCATCTGTCATGGCATTGAAACAGACAGAAAGATGTTCGATTTCATCCCCAGTACGGATATCCAGTTTTTTGTCCAGATTACCGCTGGCTATCTCCCGCACGCCATCGGAAAGGTCCAAAATCGGATGAACAAAACGGTCGCCCATACGCCTGCCCTGCCAGCTGACAAAGAGGATAATCAGCACAATGACCACAGCCATAGCCAAAATTACTTTGGTCATATGGGCATCCATATCCTCAATATTTTCTTTAGCTATGGCCAACACATCCGTACGAGCTTTCGCTTCGGTAGCAAGCACATCTTCCGCATTCAAGGCAGCGGCAAAGCTCCAGCCGGTCTGCGTGATGGGGGCATACGCCAAATAAAAATCCTTGCCGTCAATGCTTATGGTACAGGCACCAATTTTTCCTTCAGTCATATTGGAAACTGCTTTTACCATGCTCTCATTGGATATGGTACGCAAATCCATCTGCGGCTGTACATGGCTCTTGAGCATCCCTGCCTCGTCTTTGAAAAAGAGCAGCTGCCCATTCTTATCCACCACAAAGCAGGTTTCAGCCTGGGCATTCAGCACTAGCTGACTGATACCTTCCAGATAAGAGGATATGACCACAACACCAGCAAAATCTCCGTTAACTTGATAGGGCATCGTACGAGCAATTCGCAGCCCCCCCGTAAAGCTGTCTGCATAAACATCGGTAAAAACAGCCTTTCCCGTCTGCTCTGCCAATTTGTACCAAGGACGACTGGTACCATCAAAAGGCGCAGGGGACACTGCATCCGGCGTGGTAAAACGTACAGCAGAGTCTCTATCCACGGAAATGGTAAAACCATTTTTTGATGCGGCACTAATCACTGTACCTTCACCATTTTGCCTGGCTACCTGTAACATAATATCCTGCGAATTGGCCATCAGCCCAATCTCCTGAGCTAGTGCTCCACGATCCAGTCCTGCGGCAAATTCGAGCTGAGGCACCAGTTTTCCGGCATTTTCCCGGCGCGGTTCCGAAATGCTCCGCAAGGTATAATCCCCTGGATGTTCAAAAATCCAACTGATTTCACTACGAATAAGATCCGTACGGTCAGCAATACGCTGCAGTTCCAAACCGATTTGCGCAGCCCGTTCCGAGGCCAGCAGCTGCATGCGTTCTTCTGCTTCTGTTCTAAGTGTACTGCTGACCGTCAAGGCTGCTTCTTCGCCCATTTCATAACCACTCTGCCGGGAATTTTCCCTGGCCCCCATCATGCCCAACAAGGCAATCCCGCCGAGCAAAAGCAAGGATACCACGCTGCAAAGGAACAGCAACCGTTGCACTTGCTGACGAATACTCCCATTTTTTTTCATATGCTCACCTTCCCCAAATTCCAATATCACGCAGCCAGCGCTTACGGTTATCACCATTCACGGTTCCCAAAATCCGACATTCCGGCAGCGGTTTTCCGGTATGCAAAACCTGCGCATGAATCACTTGCCCGGACGGCTGCAACAGGGAAATATCTACATCCCTGCCGGTCTTTGCTGCTTCGACCAGCCCCACAGCCATTGTACCGCTGCCACAAGCCTGCTCACAAATCAGCGTTCCCAACGCCGCTACGCGTACACAGGGATAGATACGCTTTCCTTTCTCTGTTTTCACCAAAAACATCACACCGGCAGCAGGTGTGCCCAACAAATGCTGTTGCTGCAAAATCTCCAAGGTTCTCTTTTTTACATTCTCCTCTGAAAGCGTTTTTTCCTGCTCTTTCTGCAACGGCATGACGATTTGCACAATTCCGGGCATATTGACCCGATAAAATCCCTTGCCCTTATGTACAATGTCTTCTGGCCGTTCAACCAGTGGAATCTGCGCATAAAACTCGCCTTTTTTACTGCTGCCTGCTTTTAAGTGCGGCTGAGCGCCGGAAACCTTCATCGACAATTCACCAGCCCGGCCTGCCAAATAGTAGCACGCTGCCGCCCGCAGGGCATTGCCGCAGAACTCACCGCCGGCCATCAGCAGGCGCGGGTCTTTTTTATCCAAGGATACAAAACCTACCTGCTCCACTTCAGGATGTTTTTCCATAATTTTTTGCGCGGCACGTTTGCGCAACTGCCCATTTTTTTCCAACCCTAAAATCAATGCCGTAACATTGCCGCTGGGGTTAAATAGTTGATAACAGTAATCCATTTTTCTCATCGCTTTCCAATTGTAACTATCGTCGTATTAAAACCGAGTATAGATGTATATTCCATCTTAACCGCCAGCTTGCGCACCATCGATATCCCCGAAAAATCCTTGCCATGCCCGGCCAGATATTTTACCGGATTAAAAGGCCTTCCATCATCTCTGACCGTTATCACAATCCGTTCTTTCAGCAAGCGAACCAGAACATCAATCTGAGCACGCTTCCCCAAGCCGCCATGTTCAGCAATAACCACGCCTAATTCCTCTACTGTCAATTGTGCAGCATAGGCCTCACGTGAACTGAAGCGTTTATTTTGCTGGCAAAAATCGTTTACTGCCAAGACCACTTGTGCAACTTCCTGTACAGTAGCCGAAATACTTACTTCCCGAAACTTATCTGCTGTTTCCTGTTTTAACATGAGGAAACTATCCAAGCCTTGCGCTTGGGCTTTTTTCCGCAGGTAAACATACAACCATCCCAAAGACAACGCTGCTGCGGCAGCCGGTGCCGCCCACATCAACAAAAGGCTTTTATGGGACAATAGATAATATAGCGGCACGACCAGAACAACGCCCTCCAACGCAGAAAATAACGTTGCTGCCCATTCCTGATGCGTGGATTGAAAAAACGCCCGCAGGATAAACACCGCAGGTAAAAACAAAATATAAAGCAGACTGATCCTAAAATATAACACGAAATCCGCGTTAATCAGTCCTGTATTTACCCCATATAAGTGCATAAATTCCCATGGATAGAAAAATAGTCCGGCAAAAACCAGCAGGCAGATGGCAAAGGCCAGCCGCAAGGCACGCTGCAAAACATAGCGTACACCGGTCATATCCCCGCCTCCATACAGGGCACCACAAACATTTGCCAACGCCGTACTAGCACCATCTACAAACATCAATGCATAGAGCTGGCCCGCATTGCAAAGCGAAATCAATATCGCCCCGATATACCCGAATTGCTCGATTACAATACTGTTTATGGCAAAATGACGTACTACCAGCCCCAAGGGAATCATGGCCATTGGCAAACCAATTTGCACAATCCGTCGTAAAAGTACAGGACTGACTTCTTTTAAGGAGATAAAATACCAATCCCGTTTCTCACGCTGAAAATACGGCCATAACAAAAATAGCGAACAGGCATAACCAGCCCCCGTTGCCCAACCAGCTCCGCCGATTCCCCAGCCGAAAATGGCAATAAAGAGATAATCGAATACAAGATTGCAGATATTGGCAACCACGGGTACGGCAATAGACAGCTTGTGTTCTCCCGACAAACGCAGATAAGCAGCCATACCATTGGCCAGTAACAGCAATGGACTGGTCAGCCATAATGGAATCAGATAGGCCTTCACCAGTTCCGTTAAAGAACTTTCTCCTGCCAGCATTACAGCTAAAGGCGCAGCAAATAAAAATCCCACCACGCCTAAAATAGTCATGACCACTGTCCCACCGCCAATAGTCAGGTTAAACACCTGGTTACAGGCAACTTTATTATGGGCACCAATATACTGTGCAGCAAGAACCGAGCCACCATCCACCAAGAGAAAAAATACGATATTGCGGGCATAATAAACCGGCATAGTCAAATTAATCCCTGCAAAGGCCGCAGGACCAATAAGCTGACTGACCAATATGCCATCTACAATGGAGGCCAAATAGAGAGAAACAATAAAGCCCATAGTAGAGCCTAAGTATTCCATATACTTTTGTATAACCAAAATACCATTGCGCTGCATAGCATCACCTTTTTCATATACCCTGTTATAACTATTCGCGATAAATGATGATTTTCCTTTTACTATATCCTCAAGGTTATAGCATTACAGCCTTTTTTTTGCTATGATAGGTAGGTAATTATTTTTATCGAGGTGTTTTTTCTCTATGCAAACAGCAAATCAGCCACGCAAACCAAGACTTGCCGCCATTGAATACATCCGCGGCATTTCCATGATGGGCGTCATCGGCATTCATATCGGCTCACAGTATATTATGAATCCGTCCGCCAATATTCATCTGGTGGCACTTTTGGAAACCTTCACCCGGTTCAGCGTGCCCATCTTTTTCTTTATCTCAGCTTTTGGACTGTTTTATAATCTGAATATCCATGCACCCTTTGACTTTTGGACATTCAGCAAAAGACGCCTGAAGACCGTACTGATTCCCTATCTCGCCTGGTCATTGCTCTATCTCATCCATGACGGCATACTCTATGGCGTAGGTTTTCCTGACCCACTCCATCTGCTATCCATTTTGTTCTTTGGCAATGCCAAATATCAGCTTTACTTTATGGTCATTCTCCTGTGGTTTTACCTGCTGATGCCGCTGTGGATTGCTATTGTACGCCGGTTGACCATTCCCTGGCTGGGCATACTGCTCGCCTTGCAGATTGCCTTTGACTACTGGTCAAGCTTCAGCAGTAGCTTCAACATTTACGTCTACGGCCTGCCGGATGACAGTGTGTTGAAGCCCTTCCTAATGTATCGTCTCAATTACTGGGTGCTGCATTATTTCTTTATCTTCCTGTTGGGCGGGTATCTCTCCGTACACAGCGAAAAGTTCATGGCCTTCATGAAAAAACATCTCCATGGGCTGACCTGCTTTTTCTTCTTCACGCTCGGCGGACTCATGGCCTATTACTACGAAAAGATTTACGTTGACGGCTACACGGCATTAGAGGCCATTAACACGGCACATCAGCTGTGCCCCTGGGGTATCTTCTACACCATCGCTGCGAGCCTGTTCTTCTTTGCCATCTTTACCTATCAAAATTATCCGCAAAGATTGAATGCACTGCTCCATATCCTGGGCAAGCATTCCTATTTTGCCTATCTTGCACATCCGCTCATCATTACCTATATTGCCCTTTGGCTGCAAAACAGCGGGCGTATTATGACAGCCCCTGTGATTATCGGATTCTATTGGTCTACTTTGATTCTCTCTATTTTGGCCGCCATTATCTGTCGTAAACTCGGCGAATATCTGCCTTTGATCAACAAACTCACAATCGGTATTTATCCCAAAAAATAAAGCGCAAAAAGCCTGTGAAAGTACGAAACTCTCACAGGCTTTTTCCTATCTCAATATTTTTCCTCGACAACCGGCGGTAAGATTTCCACCCAGTAACCATCCGGGTCGACGATGAAATAAATTCCCATAGCGGTGTTTTCATAACAGATACAGCCCATCTGTTCATGCTTGGCATGTGCAGCCGCGTAATCATCGGTTCGCAGTGCCAAATGGAATTCATTGTCCCCGAGGTTATAGGGTTCCTTGCGGTCTGCCAACCAGGTCAGTTCCAACTGGTGTTCACTACCTGACTCGTCGCCCAAAAAGACAATCTTAAAGCCCTCGCCGTCAATGCGGCGCACCTCTTTCAGCCCCAAAGCCTCTTCATAAAACTTCATGCTGCGTTCCAAATCCAACACATTGAAGTTGTTATGCGCAAACTTAAAAGTCGCCATGATTCTACCTCCTAAAATAAAATTTAATTATTTTTCCGTTGCCGCTAAGTTTATTCCTGCCTGACGCAGGGAATTGCGAAAATCTGTTAATTCTTCTTTGGTGGGTTCCGGCACATCCTTCAGCAGGTAATCCCAGCCCAGAGCCTCCCATTTGGCAATGCCCATGGTATGGTAAGGCAGTACCTCAACCTCAATATCTCCCGACAAGCTATGCACCAAACGAATAAGCTCTGCTAAACTTTCCTTTCCCGCAGTATAACCGGGAATTAGTACATAACGCAAAGTCACCGGTTTGCGCCTACTGATAAGCAATAGATTATCCCGTACGACACTCAATTTCGCCTTAGTTAATGCCTGATAGCTGACCTCGGTACTTCCTTTTAGCGAAAACAGTACCCTGTCCACATAAGGCAGTACCTGCATAATGGCCTCTTTCGACGCCAGCCCGCAAGTATCAATAGCGGTATGAAAGCCCTTTTGTTTAGCACCAGCCAAAAGGTCCGCCAAAAACTCCGGCTGCATGAGCGGTTCCCCGCCGGAAACCGTCAGCCCGCCGTCAGAGGATTCATAGAAATTGCGATATTCCTCCATCTCCTGCAGAACTTCTGCCGCTGTTATGGTCTGTTCACCTTTTGCCCAGGTATCGGGATTATGGCAAAAGGCACAGCCCATGCGGCACCCTGCTAAAAAGAGTACATAGCGGATGCCGGGGCCGTCCACCGTGCCAAAACTGAGCTTGGAATGATAATATCCCTTTATCATCGGAAATTACATCGCTTCATAGAAGGTACGGGAAATGACCTCCAACTGATGCGGTCTGTCAAGCTTGATGAAGTTCACCGCATAGCCGGACACACGGATGGTGAGCTGCGGATAATTTTCCGGATGCTCCATAGCATCTTCGAGCACAGCTCTATCAAGAACATTGATGTTGATGTGATGTGCCTCATAGCCGCTGTAACCATCCAACATCGCCGTGAGATTCTGTACCCGGATTTCCTCCGTCTTGCCCAATGCCGAAGGAATCATGGAGAAGGTATAGGAAATACCATCACGGCAATCGGCATAATCCAGATGAGCAATGGACTTCATGGCTGCTAATGCGCCGTTCCTGTCGCGTCCATGCATGGGGTTTGCGCCCGGTGCCAAGGGCTCGCCAATCTTGCGGCCATCCGGCGTAGTGCCCGTCTTTTTGCCGTACATGACATTGGACGTAATGGTCAGAATGGACAGGGTATGCTCTGCACCGCGATACGCCTTATGCTTTCTGAGTTCCGTGATAAATTCATGCGTCAGTTCATGCGCCAGTTCATCAACGCGCGGGTCATTGTTGCCGAATTTCGGGAAGTCACCTTCCACCTTGAAATCCGTAGCCACGCCAAATTCATTGCGCACAGGTGTAACCTTGGCGTATTTAATCGCTGACAGCGAATCCACGGCACAGGAAAGGCCTGCCACACCAAAGGCCATCAAGCGTTCAATCTTGCTGTCATGAAGTGCCATCTGACCAGCTTCATAGGCATGCAAATCATGGGAATAGTGAATCACATTCATGGTATTCACATAGAGGTTTGCCAGCCATGCCAGTACCTTGGAATACTTCTTGCGCACATCAGCATAGTCGAGAACGCCATCTGCTGGCAGGGGCATTTCCGGTGCCAACTGTTCATTGGTCTTTTCATCCTTACCACCATTGATGGACAGCAGTAAGGATTTCGCCAGATTGGCTCTTGCACCAAAGAACTGCATCATCTTACCCAGCTTCATAGCCGATACACAGCAGGTAATGCCGTAATCATCGCCATAAGCCGGACGCATAACCTCGTCATTTTCATACTGAATGGCGCTGGTCTTTATGGAAATTTCTGCCGCATACTTTTTGAATCCTTCCGGCAGTCGTTTGCTCCAAAGCACCGTGAGGTTCGGTTCCGGAGATGGGCCCAGATTTTCGAGCGTATGGAGAACGCGGAAGGAGTTTTTCGTGACCAGCGTACGGCCGTCTTCGCCCATACCGCCCACGGACTCCGTTACCCAAATCGGGTCACCGGCGAACAGCTCATTGTATTCCGGCGTGCGGAGCATACGCACCATGCGCAGCTTAATCACCAGCTGGTCCATAAGTTCCTGTGCTTCGGCTTCTGTAATCTTGCCAGCGGCCAAATCGCGTTCGATATAGATATCCAGGAACGTGCTCACGCGGCCGATGGACATGGCTGCACCATTCTGTTCCTTAACGGAAGCCAGATAACCGAAGTACACCCACTGCACAGCTTCACGGGCATCCTTTGCCGGAGCACTGATATCAAAGCCATAGCTCTGTGCCATGGTCTTGAGGTCATTTAACGCCTTAATCTGCTGCGCAATCTCACTGCGGGCACGCATTTTCTCGGCGTCCATATCTCCGCTGTACATTTCTTCCTTATCCTGTTTTTTCTGTTCAATCAGGAAGTCCACACCATACAGCGCCACACGACGATAATCGCCAATGATGCGGCCACGGCCATAAGCATCCGGCAGGCCGGTCAAAAGCCCTAAATGACGCGCCTTGCGCATTTCCGGCGTGTAGAGTTCAAATACCGCTTCATTATGCGTCTTTACATGTTTGGAATAGATTTCCGTTATCTTATCGCTGACCTTGTAGCCGTATTCTGCAGCTGCCTGCTGTGCCATGCGCAGACCACCGTTGACAATCAAACCGCGCTTTAAGGGCGCATCGAGCTGCAAGCCCACAATGGATTCATGTTCTTTGTCGATATAACCGGGAGCATGCGAAATCGTCGTGGAAACCTTTTCCGTATCCACATCCAATACGCCGCCCTTCTGACGTTCCTCAGCCAACAGGCGCTTGCACTCATCCCAGACTGCGGTGGTGTTTTCCGTAGCGGAAGCCAAAAAATCTGCTGCTCCTTCATAGGGCGTGTAGTTCTTCTGAATAAAGTCACGCACATCAATCTTCGTCTGCCACTTACCGGGACGGAATCCCTGCCACATTTCTTTCATTACGTCAATCCTCCTGTTTTCTGCCTGGAAATACAAAACCGCCTGAGCAATGCATCCGCACTCTGCCCAGGCGGTCAGCTATCCAAACATAGGTACAGTACCTCGTGGTAATCCACTAATCAGCCAGTCCTGCACCTGTTCTTATTACCTGCTACTAATTATAACGAGTATCTTTTATCCTGTCAATATCCGGATTTATTGAATAATCCTATACCAACATAGGCCGGGCTTAACCAACACTTGTACGCTGTGCAGCTTCCACAGCATCCGAAAGCGCCGTATTGTACCCTTCGTTAAAGCCCGTCTGATAACCATCATACTCACAGCTGGCACCATAATCCCGCAGAAGATTCAATATATCCTCCAATTGGTCTTCCGTCCATTCACTCATGGCGCACAGCGTTCCCAGCCGTTCGATACATGCCAATTCCTTCCCCTGCGTATCCATTGTCATAAGCAAAGCCTCCTTACCAATTCCCTGCATCCCCTCAGGAAATAACACACTTACGACAGTATAGCATGGTAAATTTTTTAGCACCAGTCTTGACTTTTCCCCGCTTTTTTCTCTCCCTTATGGTTCTAAGAAGAAAATTTTTTCCTGCCAAAAGCAAAAAAAAATCAAAAAACAGCACCCCACAAGCTTTCCCTGTGAGGTGCTGTCCTTATGCCATTATAGCTAAATAACGCGTCATTGCCTGTTCCATCATATATTCATAGCACCGGAAAAGGTTATCCAGCACCGAATGATTTTCCTGACAACGTTTCTGATGAAAGAATGCCTGTATCGCTTGACGAGCAGCGATATCGTCTTCATCATAAATGTCCATCAACAAGCTCTTGCTGATCGCATGGTTGCGGCTTTTTTCCTCGGACATGGGCGACAACAACAACTGATACAGCCTGGATATCCGATTAGAAAAATCCTTGACATCTTTAGCCGGGTACTTCTTGAAGTGAATGGACAAAATCTGCCCGACAAGCATCTTCATATCCTCCCACTTGTCCTCATTCATTACCCAGCGTTTCTGATGGCGCAAATCTTTCTCGATATACGCATAGGCCCTCAATCGCTCTGCCCAGGAAGTTGACAACAGCCATCGATAAAAATTCTCCAAAGTAATCCCTCACTTTCTCAGCGACTACCTGACTTCTTATCTTATCGATTCCAGCTTCACCTGAAACCGCTGTTGTCTGACGGTTTCATCTCCTCCTTAATTCTCTAATTTCATTCTACACTAATATGTTAATTTTCGCAATAGTTAATCACTGTATACTTAAAAAAAACGCCACCACAGGGATGACGTTTTCCGAAATTATTTATACTCTGCCGCTAATTTTTTGAATAGGGGCAGGGATTTTTCAATGGTTTCCGTTTTTATGCAATAGGCAGCGCGGAAATATCCCGGACAGCCGAAATCTGTGCCCGGCACCAACAACAGGTCATATTTCTGTGCCCTTTTGCAGAACGCATAATCATCTTCTTCGAGACACTTGGGGAACAGATAGAAAGCTCCCTGCGGCTTCACGCATTCAAAGCCGGCATCAATAAGCCCCTGATAAAGGAGCTGACCATTTTTGACATAGGTACTGATATCCGAAGGCTTATCGGCACAACGGCCCACCACCAACTGCCAGAGAGAAGGCGCATTTACATGGGTCAGCACGCGGGCGGCACCGGCAACAGCACCATAGACTTTTTCAAAGTCAGCCACACTGTCCGGCACGACGATATAACCGATGCGCTCACCGGGCAGGGAAAAGGATTTACTATAGGAATAGCAGACCAATGTATTGGCGTAGTATTTCGGAATATAGGGTACCGTATACCCTTCAAACGCGATTTCCCGATAGGGTTCATCGGCGATGATAAAGATGGGATGATTGTATTCTTTTTCCTTGGCCTGCAGGATTTCCGCCAGTTTCTTAATCGTTGCTTCCGAATATACCGCACCGCTGGGATTGTTGGGGCTGTTGACAATAACGGCCTTAGTATGATTAGTCACCAGTTTTTCAAAGGCTGCAAAGTCAATCTGCCAATCCTCCGGCTGTGCAGGCACGACCACCAGCTTGCCGCCAACGGATTCGACAAAAGCCCGATATTCCGGGAAGAACGGGGCAAAGGTGATGTATTCGTCTTCCGGCTGGGACAGGGCCTTGAAACAAATGGTAATGGATGCGGCTGCGCCAGCCGTCATAAACAGATTTTTCTCCGTAATATTCATGCCAAACCGGCTGTTGATGCTGTCAGCCAGCGCCTTGCGCACCTGCGGATTGCCCGGTGCCACCGTATAGCCGTGAATGGCCGCAGGCTCCATATTGGTCAGAATATCTATGGCCGCATCTTTGATAAAGCCCGGCGTAGGTACATTGGGATTGCCCAGACTGAAATCGTAGACATTTTCTTCCCCTACTTCAGCTGCCCGCTTTCTGCCAAATTCAAAAATCGTGCGGATAGTCGATTTCTTGGTGCCCAATTCATACATTTTGTTATTAACCATATGGCTTACCTCACTTATAGAACGAAATATGTGCATTTAAGAAAAACATTGTTTACATATTAACACATTTCTCCTCCAAAATAAAGCTGAACGTTGATTTTTTACACAGTAAAATATCGCAGAGCACCCGCCCTGCGATATGTTCACCGATAATGAGTTGCTTACTTTGTTCTTACAACATTATCACCATAAATCGTCTTAAATTCATCACGCATGGAAATGGTATTCCAACCCCGCTTCTCAGCAAAGGCCTTCAACTTGTCAGCTTTTGCCTTATTCCCCAGCTCACGCTCGGTATCATCGCAGAGAACAAAGAAGGATTCACTTGGATATTGGTTATCCTGAAGGGTATATTCCAACATGCCGCTGTCTCCCATCGAGTTGCCAAACGCCAGCACCGGCTTCTTGCCAATCTGGTTCAAGATAGCAAAAATCTTTGCCGTCTTACCATTTTCATTAATGGGCTCACCGGAAATAACGATTTTTTCCTGGTACCTATCATAGAAATGGTCTGCCGCCTTATCCGTCCCCATCTTCGTGGAGGTGTAGCGGAAATCACTGGCCGCAATGCGGTCAAAGCTTATGGGGATAACATCCCGTACCAGTTCCCTGGTGGTATCAATGCCGCATGCAGAATTGATATATACCACAAAACCATTGTTCTTCAAATACGAAATAATTTCCACCATAGGGAGATAGAATGCTTCGCCACGTTTCAGGTTGCTTAACCCATCCTCATTTGTTTCCATAAATTTGCGTACATATGCGCGATATTCTTCTGGAGTCATGCCCGCATACGCCTTCGTCAAATAATTAAACAGCGTTTTGTTTTCTTCTGGCGTAAGCCCTGTCTTATTCATGATTTTAGGCTGAATCTTCTTGGCAAAAGCGACCATTTTCTTATCTGGCTGATAGTTAGGGTCTTCTACCAGAGCACGATGCAAAAACATCATTTCCTGGAAATAGAGCGGTGCTGTTTCACAGTAGAACGTACCATCCATGTCAAAAACAGCTACACGGTCAGCCTGCGGGATAAAATTCTTACTCAGCGGATTTGTCGCATTTTCGACAAACTGCACCACTTTCTGTTTGGTTGGCGAATTATCTTGCCAATACTTAAAATCCGTTGGCTTTTCAACCTTTATCGCGGCTACCTCTGCACGAGTCGCGGCCTGCCCTACTCCGCCACAGATAACGGAAGCCGCCAGCAAGCCAGAAAAAATACCTGAACACAGCTTTTTGTAATTAGACATCTTACGTCCTCCCTCCAACATACATATCATCTGCGTATTTCTTTCGACGTATTTTGGAAAAATCCTTTTTCCCCTTCTATAAGCATACAAAAAAGCCTGAAGCATTAATACCGCTTCAGGCTTATATCCTTTATTCACAAAAATATTTCATAGCAGTCTTTTTCCACTCATGCTTGGAATAGAGCATAACATGGTTGCTGACATGACATTCCTCGCCCAAAGTCCTGACCACCTGTTCACATTCTTCACGGCTATGGCCATGTACCATAGTATAGAGGTTATAGGGCCAATCATGCGCGGTGTTACGGTCATAGCAATGGGTTACGGATGGACTGGCCGCCATATGCCTAGCGATTTCATCCAACCTGTCCGCCGGCACCTCCCAAGCCACCAATACATTGGCCTTAAAGCCTACCTCACGATGACACAGGACAGCGCCCATCTTGCGGATTTTCTTTGTTTCCTGCATGGCCTTGACCCGCTCCAAAAATGTTTCTTCGCTGACACCAACCTGCTCTGCGAGCGTCTTATAGGGTTCAGCTACCAGCGGGAATTCTCCCTGCAGGACACGGACAATGCGTTTATCTAATTCCGTTAATTCCGTAATGCTTTCTGCGTTCATGTCCCTGTCCCTCCTCAATGCAGCTTAAACTGCACATTGATTTTGTACTTCTTGTTGGCTTTGAGATTCAACATATCTTCCACGCCGTTTAAGGACTGTACTTCGTCCAAAATCCGCGCTTCGGTTTCTAAATCGGGGGTTAAAAGGGTAAACCACAGATTGTAGCGCCCCTCCCGCTCATAATTGTGCGTAGCACCAGGATAAAGATTGATGGCTTCTGCTACGGTCTGCATTTTTGACGGGTCAACTTTCAGCGCCACCAGTGTTCCCTTGTAGCCAAGATTGTTGGAATCAAAGAACGTACCAATCCGGCGCAGATAGCCCTCTTTTTTTAATTCCTGCACCCGCGTTAAGACCGTCTGTTCGTCTGTATCCAATTCCTCAGCCAACCTGGCAAACGGCCGGCTGCATACAGGCAGACTCCCCTGCAAAAGGTTTAGCAGGGATTTGTCAAAATCCGTCAGCTCCATCATCATGTCCCTCTCCCTTATCGTTATCGAGATTCTTTCGCAATAGCCATTGTTTTAGCGCAATATGAATCCGATTCACATTTCTCTGTTCTTATTCTAACAAAGAATCACCAATAACGTCAAGTAAATCTGAACGGCCTTCATTTTTTAACGAGGAATAGGGAAGCACAGAAATCTCCTTGATGCCCAGCTTGCGTTTGATGGCGGCAATGTTCTTGGCCCGCTCGTTTTTGCCAATCTTATCCACCTTGGTGGCGATAATCAGCACGGGTATACCGTTATCCACCAGCCAGTTGAACATCTCCACATCGGAGGCCATCGGCTCATGACGGCTGTCGATAAGCTGGCAGACAAAGGTGAGCCGCGGGGAGTTCAGCAGGTACTCTTCGATAAACTTCGACCAGATTTTCCGCTTTTCCTTGCCGGTCTTGGCATAGCCATAACCGGGCAAGTCCACAAGATAAAACGCCTTGCGCTCCTCTACCTCGGCAATCTTAACCCCCACTTCAAAGAAATTAATGGTCTGCGTCTTGCCGGGCTGAGAGGACACACGAGCCAGATTATTGACACGGGTCAAAGAATTAATCAGCGAGGACTTGCCCACGTTGGAACGGCCGATAAAGACGATTTCCGGCAGGTCGGCTTCGGGGTATTGGTCTTTTTTGACCGCAGAAGCCACATACTGCCCCTGGGTGATAATTACTCTATCTTTCATATATTCATCTCCTTTACATAATAAATTGCAGTTTGTCGGCAAGTTCGTGATAAAGGTATCCAGTTCATACGTTGTCAGGGGTAAACGGGGAGTACTTTTTCTGTTTCCCGCTAAACGACCCCCTCGGAAAAAATAGCTGTCCATTTACCTGCGCCGGGCAGGCCAACGGCGCTTCTTTCAGCGTATTTACTTAGCAGCTTCCTGCAGGGGCCGGCCTTCACTGCGTTCAGGCAGTCGCTCCTACAGAAAAAGCACTCCCCCGTTCGCCCCAAGTTACAGATTAAACTATCGCCACAAACTCGTTGCTCCCGTTACAAGAACATCGATGTTCTTGCTGCTTGTCACTGCGAAAATACCGTCTTATACGAACATCGCTTAGGGCGGAGGTGGTGATGATTTTCGCCGTGGAACGACTGTCCGAACGCAGTGAGGACTGGCCCACAAACGTTAGTTCCTAAAAATTGAGCTGAACATACGCGCCGCCGGTCTTGCCCGGCGCAAGTAGCTAAAAAGCTCATACACCTGCTTGTGGGTCATTTCGTGCAACGGCGAAAAGTATTACCACCTCCGCCCAAACTGAGCTGTAACACAGCAAGAACTAACCAACAAACTGCAACTTACTTAAAAGCCCGTTGACTCTTTCGGTCAGCGGACTTTTTAAGCTAAGGGATTTTTCACATCCCTTTTTCCTTATTCGGAAATACTATTTTAACAATGCTATTTTCAGCACTTCATCCATGGATTCCACAGGTTTGAATTCGAGTTTCTCCCGCACGGTTTCGGGGATATCTTCGATATCCTTTTCGTTGTCCTTAGGCAGAACGATGGTCTTCATGCCTTCGCGGTAAGCGGCGAGCACTTTTTCCTTGAGGCCGCCGATGGGGAGCACATGGCCGCGCAGGGTGATTTCACCGGTCATGGCTACATCGCTTCTGACCTTTCTGCCGGTCAGGGCTGAAATCATGCCCGTAGCCATGGTAATGCCTGCTGAGGGGCCGTCTTTTGGAATTGCTCCTTCCGGCAGATGGATATGGATATCTTCCTTTTCATAGAAATCATCCGCCAGCTTGAGCTTCTCTGAGCGGCTGCGGACATAAGTAAGCCCTGCCTGTGCCGACTCCTGCATGACGTCGCCAATCTGACCGGTCAAAATCAACTTGCCCTTGCCTTTGAGCACGGTAACTTCTGTAGGCAGAATCGTGCCGCCAACTTCCGTCCAGGCCATGCCGGTAACTACGCCGACCTGTGGCTTTTTATTCGCCTTGGTATCCTGGAACTTAACCTTGCCCAAAAAGTCTGTAAGGTTCTTCTTGGTCACTTTAATCGGCGCTTCTTCGCCCTCTACAATCTTGCGGGCGGCCTTGCGGCAGACGCTGCCAATTTCACGTTCAAGTTCACGGACGCCGGATTCACGGGTATAATCGCTGATGATTTTCTGCAATACACCTGCACCAAAGCTGATATCCTTCGCTTTAAGTCCATTCTGCGTGCGCTGACGGGCTACAAGGTACCGCTTGGCAATCTCCAGTTTCTCCACTTCGGTATAGCTCGACAGCTGAATGATTTCCATTCTGTCCCGCAGCGGGCGCGGAATATTGCCGAGATTATTGGCCGTCACAATCCAAAATACCTTGGAAAGGTCAAAAGGCAAATCTACAAAATGGTCGCTGAAGGTAGAATTCTGCGCCGGGTCAAGAACTTCCAGTAAAGCCGCTGACGGGTCGCCATGGTAATCGCCGGAAAGCTTATCCACTTCATCGAGCAGGAATACGGGATTCTTCTTGCCGACCTTGCGGATGCCTTCAATGATGCGGCCGGGCATAGCCCCCACATAAGTACGGCGATGGCCGCGGATTTCGGCTTCATCACGGACGCCGCCTAAAGATGCCCGCACGAATTCACGACCCGTAGCTCTGGCAACTGAAGTAGCAAGTGAGGTCTTGCCCACACCCGGAGGCCCTACCAGACAGAGAATCGGCGCACTCTTATCCTTGGCCAGCTTATGTACAGCCAGATAATCTAAAATTCTATCCTTGACCTTGGTCAGACCATAGTGGTCTTCATCGAGAATCTTTTTGGCAGCGGCGATATCCACCGTATCTTCCGATTCCTCATTCCAGGGAAGTTCCAGCAGGCAGTCCACATAATTGCGGATAACGCCGGTTTCCGCATGCATATTGCTGAGGGTATCGAGGCGGTTTAATTCTTTTTCCACCGCTTTTTTAACCTCATCCGGATAATTACCCTCACTGAGCTTCTTGCGGGCTTCGTCAATCTCGCTCTTGTTGCTGTCGCCGAGTTCCTGGCGGATGGCCTTAATCTGCTCACGCAGATAATAATCCTTTTGGATTTTATCCATCTGCTTGCGCACCTGCTTGCCAATCTTGTGTTCCATCTGCAGGATTTCCATTTCCCGCGTCAGCACAGCATAGAGTTTTTCCAGACGCTCCTTGACATCAATAGCGGCCAAAAGCTCCTGACGGGTTTCCACCTTGAGGTTCAGATGGCTGGCAATCAAATCCGCGAGCCGTCCGGCATCATCAATAATGGCTACGGAAACCAGCGTCTCCGGCGGAATCTTCTTGGACAGGCGCACCCACTCCTCGAACTGATGCACTACAGCCCGGTTCAGTGCCTCCATATTCATAGACGTATCGATTTTATCGGTAAATTCTTCTACCTCTGCAGTATCAAAATTTTCCTGTTCATGATACTCATGAATGACGGCACGGTGCTTGCCTTCCACCAATACCCGCACGGTATCGCCCGGCAGCTTAATCACCTGACGGATTTCGGCTACCACACCGACCGGATAGAGTTCCTTAAAGGTAAATTCTTCCGCTTCCGCATCGGTCTGCGTAGTCAGCATAACCTCCCGGTTTTCCACCATGGCTTCTTCAATCGCTGCCATGGAACGGTCCCGGCCCACATCAATATGTATCATCATATAAGGGAATACTACCATACCTCTAAGCGGCAGTAATGGCAAAGTTCTGAAATCAGCCATCTTATCCCTCCTTTTTCTATATCCTAAACTATGAAATAAACAAGGCGCTGCCTGCGCAACGCCTTGTTATGCGTCTACCATCCAAATAACTTAGGCAGATGCTTCACCGCTTTGAACCTTCTTGTCGATGGTCAAAACAGGGTCTTTTTTGTTGTTCACCGTATCTTTGGTCACATGGCAAGCCGTTACCCCTTCAATCGAAGGAATGTCAAACATGACATTGCGCATGATTGCTTCAATGATGGACCGCAGACCACGGGCACCAGTCTTGCGCTTCAAGGCTTCCTTGGCGATTAAACGCAGTGCATCATCTTCAAAGGAGAGCTTTACGCCATCCATTTCCAAAAGTTTAGCATACTGCTTAATCAAGGCATTCTTCGGCTTGGTCAAAATGCTGACCAGCGCTTCCTCATCCAAGGATTCCAGCGTTACCACTACCGGCACACGACCGATAAATTCCGGAATCAGGCCATGCTTGAGCAAATCCTCTGGCAGAAGCTTCTTGAGGGTTTCCCCTACATTGCGCTGCTGCTTTTTGGATTTGATATTGGCGCCAAAGCCCATCTGCTTCTGACCAATACGACTCTCGATAACCTTTTCAATGCCGTCAAAAGCACCGCCGCAGATAAAGAGAATATTTGTCGTATCAATCTGGATAAGCTCCTGATGCGGATGCTTGCGTCCGCCCTGCGGTGGCACAGAAGCAACCGTACCTTCCAGAATCTTCAGCAAAGCCTGCTGCACGCCTTCACCAGATACATCACGGGTGATGGATGGATTCTCCGACTTGCGGGCAATCTTGTCGATTTCGTCGATATAGACAATGCCGCGTTCCGCTTTCTCCACATCATAATCCGCTGCCTGAATGAGCTTCAAGAGAATGTTTTCCACATCCTCACCCACATAACCAGCTTCGGTAAGGGCTGTAGCATCTGCGATGGCAAAAGGAACATTGAGAATCCGTGCCAGCGTCTGCGCTAAGAGCGTCTTGCCGCTGCCTGTGGGGCCAAGCATCAGAATGTTGGACTTTTGCAGTTCCACATCATCCGTCTTAGCTGCGCCCATATTAATGCGCTTATAGTGATTGTAAACAGCCACAGCGAGGCTCTTTTTGGCCTCGTCCTGACCGATTACATACTGGTCGAGGATTGCGCGGATGTCCTTCGGTTTTGGGACGTCCTTGAGTTCTACTTCTGCTTCTTCACTGAACTCCTCCTCAATGATTTCATTGCACAGTTCAATGCATTCGTCGCAGATATAGACGCCGGGACCAGCAACCAGCTTTCTTACCTGCTCCTGCGTCTTGCCACAAAAAGAGCACTTGAGCTGACCTTTTTCATCCCCAAACTTCAACATGACACCACCCCTCAATCTTTAGCGTCGGTTTTTTTGGTCTTTTTGGGACGGGTAATCACTTCATCCACAATGCCGTAAGCCTTGGCTTCGGCAGCGGTCATGAAATTATCGCGTTCCGTGTCGTTATTGATTTCCTCAGCGGTTTTGCCCGTGGTCGAAACGAAGATATCGTTAATCGTCTCACGGATGCGCTGAATCTCACGGGCCTGAATCTGAATGTCCGTAGACTGACCCTGTGCACCGCCTAACGGCTGGTGAATCATAACCCGGGCGTTGGGCAGCGCAAAGCGCTTGCCCTTGGCGCCAGCCGTCAGGAGCACAGCTCCCATGCTGGCCGCCTGACCAATGCAAATCGTGGAAACGTCCGGTTTGATATACTGCATGGTATCATAGATAGCCAAGCCTGCGGTAACTACACCGCCGGGGCTGTTGATGTAGAGATAGATGTCCTTATCCGGGTCTTCAGACTCCAAGAAAAGCATCTGCGCCACTACAACATTGGCTACATTATCGTCAATCTGACCGCCCAGGAAGATAATTCTGTCCTTGAGCAGGCGGGAATAAATATCATATGCCCGCTCGCCACGGTTAGACTGCTCTACGACCATTGGTACATAACTCATTGGTATACCCCCATATACAGGGAAAAATTATGCAATGTTGTCGATGATGAACTGTGCCGTCTTCTTGCGAAGTACCGTAGCAGCCAAATCGTTAATGCGTCCCTGTTCCTTAATAATCTTCTGAACCTGCTGCGGCGTAGCACCGTAAGCAGCAGCCATGCCAGCAACTTCAGCATCGAGGTCTTTTGCTTCAACCTTGATGTCTTCAGCCTTAGCAACTTCTTCCAGCATGAGATCCGTGCGAACGTTCTTTTCAGCCGTTTCGCGGTATTCTTCACGAATCTTGTTGATGTCCGTGCCAGCGTACTGGAGGTAAGCGTCAAAGCTCATGCCCTGCTGTTCGAGGCGCATAGCCATTTCACGAATCATGCCTTCTACGCGGTTGTCAATCATAACAGCCGGAATGTCAACAGTGATGTTGTTCGTAGCCATCTCGATAGCAGCGCTCTTCTGGTCGTTTTCAGCCTTGCGAGCAGCATTTTCTTCGAGGTTCTTGCGTACATCAGCCTTGAGTTCTTCAAGCGTTTCGAACTTGCTTACTTTCTTAGCCAGTTCATCGTCCATAGCCGGCAGTTCTTTCTGCTTGATGCTGCGGATGGTGCACTTGAACGTAGCAGCCTTGCCAGCCAGTTCCTTAGCATGGTATTCTTCCGGGAACGTTACGTTGACTTCTTTTTCTTCGCCAATCTTAGCGCCGATCAGCTGATCTTCGAAGCCCGGGATGAAGCTGCCGGAACCAATCTGCAGCGGGTAATCCTGGCCCTTGCCGCCTTCGAATGCTTCGCCATCTACGAAACCTTCGAAATCAAGCGTCGTGAAGTCGCCATCTTTAACTGCGGAACCTTCCGGAGCGTCAACCATCTTGCCCTGACGATCCTGGAACGTCTTGAGCTGCTTTTCAACGTCTTCATCCGTTACAGCTTCTACGTTCTTTTCCACCTTCAGGCCTTTGTATTCGCCGAGTTTAACTTCCGGACGCGGCGTAACCGTAGCCTTGAATACGAGATCCTTGCCATCTTCAAGGGTTTCGATGTCGATCTGCGGACGGCTGACCGGCTCAATCTTCTGTTCTTCGAGAGCATCAGCGAAAGCCTTGGGGCCTACGATATCGAAAGCTTCCTGCATGATAGCATCCATACCCACGTTGCGCTCGATGATCTTGCGCGGAGCCTTGCCCTTGCGGAAACCCGGAATATTTACACGGTTGCTGAGACGCTTTACAGCCTTTTCCACTGCCTTGGAAACTTCCGCAGCTTCAACCTCCACCGTCAGAGTAACCTGCTGGTTTTCACCATTTTCAACCGTAACTTTCATTGTCTGAAACGACCTCCTGTTATTATCTGAATCAAGGTATGGTATGTTTACGCGCACATTTTCGCAAAATATGCCATACTCTTGCTATAATACCACAGAACGCGCACAAACACAAGGGTTTCTGCGCGTTCTATCGGCTAATTCTTATAAAAAAGTCAAAAAGTCAATGACTTATTTAACTAAGTTCTCCATTCGTTCCACCGGTTTGGTCAAATCCAAATGTCCGGAAATGGACTCAATCTTCTTGCCTTCGACCAACAACTGCACTTTTTTGATTTCACTAAACTCCGTCAGCGTGTTGACAATGGAACCAACCAGCATTTCCTCGCCGGTGGAGCCGCCGATAAACTTTTTGGTCAGATTCTGGTCAAAGTCGACAAAGGCCGTATCTCCCTGCACCTTGACGCTCTTGATTTTCGCCTGTTTCGGTATGATGGTAGTCAGGCCTTTTTCCTTGGTGCCATCGAGAAGCGCCTTGAGTGCTGCCGTATATTTATCCTCACTGCTCAGTTTCACGGTCTTCTGGACAGCACGTAGTTTCAAGCCCTGCTCATCGGGATAATATACCTTGATGGTCAGTTTGCCATTTCCCGTTTTGCTCTTTTCTTTATCCGGCAAGGCCTCAGGAGCACTGCTTTTATCCGTCGTAATCGTGGTCTTATCGCCTACTCCTGCCGAATTATTTTTATCGTCACTGCAGCCTGCAGCGCACAGAAGTGTCATCGCCAGTACCAGCAGGAGCAGATAGCGTAACTTTTTCATCATCTCACCTCATCTCAATAAATCCGATATTACCCCTTAAAATAACGGGCAATCCCTTTGACAATGGCACCCGCCAGTTTATTCTGGTAAGCATCACTGCGCAGGAGTTTTTCTTCGTTATAATTGGTCACAAACGCCAATTCAATAAGCGACGCCGGCATATTCGTATGCCGCAGCACATAATAATTGGCAGTCTTGACGCCGCGGTTAAAGAGTCCGCCGGCTTTAGCCAGCTCCTCGTTTAACAGACTGGCAAATTCCTGCCCCTTTGCCGAACCTGCACAATAATAGGTTTCCATGCCATGCGCTGCCGGGCTGGAAAATGCATTGCAATGAATGGATAAGAACAGCGACACACGACTGTCACGGTTGGCTACATCGCAGCGTGCCTGCAGCTCCTGACGGTCAGTAGCGTTGGGTGCATATACATCCACATCACGGGTGCGGGTCATAATTACACGGGCACCGGACTTGGTGAGTAGATTCTGTACCTTTTTGGCTACGGCAAAGGTAACGTCCTTTTCCTTAACCCCCGTAGGGCCAACGGCACCACTGTCACTGCCACCATGACCGGCATCAACCACAATGGTCTTGCCCTTGATTCCTGGTACAGACGCACCACCATTGTCAACATTGTCCTTGAATAGTTCCAAAATGATACGTGCAGGCTTTTTCTTCCGCCGTTCAGCAGGGACAGTGGAAATGCGGTAATTATCCTTAGACGGCGGGTTGACAAAATCAATGGCAACCTGAAGATTTTCTCCTATCTCACTGATTCTTACCTGCGTAGCAAATTCATTCTTCAGGGAAATGAAGCTCTTTACCTTACCTCTTTCCGTATTCGGCAAAGTGATAATGAGCTGCTTGCGCAGATAAGAAAGTTCCTTTACCGTATACTTGGGTTCATCCCCTGTCATACCTATTTCGATACGCAAGGCATTTGCCCCTGCTATTTTCACCTTACTTGTTTGAAAATAATTTAATTCATGGCTTTGACCGGAAGCCTCTGCCATCTGGGGCAGCCACAGGCCAAAAACAAACGCCATGAGAACGCCCACCCAACTTGCCCAGCGGAATACGTTATTCATTAAATTGCCTCCCAATTAATCTTTCAACAGTTCCAAAGCTTCAGCTTCAGCCTGCTCATTGGCCTCTTTATCCAAGGCGATATCTATGGTGATATAATCCCCCTCGCCTACATCAGCGGGTAAAAACTCCTTAGGGAAATTGACTTTTTTCATGTCATCGCCTAAGAGCAGCACCGCAAGATTGCCTTCATAGCGGTCAATATATGCCGAAATCATTGTGCATTCCCCATTTCCGGTGTAATCGTATAGTTCTTGCCATCCGTTTTTATCGTAATGGTACCATTTTTATCGGTTTCGTAGATTTTAAGTTTCATCGCTTTGTATTTCTTCATGGTCTGGTCATGCGGGTGTCCATAGTCATTGCCAGCGCCGCAGGAAATAACTGCCGCTTCCGGTGCAACTTCCCGCAAAAATTCCTTCGAGGAAGACGTCTTGCTGCCATGATGACCAGCTTTTAAGATTGTGCTCTTTAATTCCTTGCCATAGGTATTCACCATCGGCATTTCCTCTACCTTTTCAGCGTCGCCCGTAAACATCATGGCAAATTCACCGAAAATCAGCTTGCCCACCACAGACTCATTGTTCGGGTCATGGTTATCCGTGGTCTTGCTGCCTTTTTCTACAACGGCTTTTTCCGGCGCATATACCTTGAACTTTACACCGCCGCCCAAATCCAGTTCATCACCTGCCATCAGCGCATGGCGTTTGATGTTCTTCTGCTTCAACACCTTCATATAGCTGGTATAAATCTTGGACTTGGAGGGCATGCCGTTATCGTAAACCTCACCCACTTCATAATCCTTGAGCACCACATCCTTTACACCACCGATATGGTCTGCATGGGGATGGGTGAGAATCAGCTTGTCAATACGCTTAACTCCGGCTTTTTTCAGCTCATTGCGCAATTTTTCCTGCTCATCCAAATCACTGGTATCAATAAGCACGGTCTGCTCCGGGGTCTGAATGAGAATCGCATCCCCCTGACCAACATTGAGCATCTTTACCATCAGTTCTTTACCGGTTTCCGTTGCAGCAGGGGCACTTTGCGCAGCGCTACTGTTGTCCGCCGTCTTGCCGCCGCCACAGCCCGCCAAGAGCAGGCACAGGGATAATAAAGCCGTCATGGCTATCGTTAATCGTTTCTTCAAATCGCTCACCTCAAATGCGTTTCAGGATATAGCGGTAAATGCCCTCCGCGACTCCATCTTCATCCACCGTGGGCAAAACGTGCTCTGCCAAAGCCTTGAGTTCTGGCCCGGCATTACCCATAACTAAAGCATGCCCCACAGTGCCCATCATTTCCAAATCATTCAGCCCATCCCCAAAAGCATAGCTTTCTTCCAGGGGAATGCCCATATATTCCAAAGCCCGTTCAATGCCCGTAGCCTTGGAGATATCCGACGAATAGAGTTCCATATACTTGCGCAGGGTCGGGTCAATAAGCCCTGTCACACCAGGCCAGGAGAGCAGTTTTTCAAATACGCCGTTTGCGCCCGGCGTATCGCAAAGGAACTCCAGCTTGGCTGCCTGTACCTTAGACAAGTCAAACTCCCGCACAAATTTATTGACATCTATATCAATATTGCGATAGACATTTTCGAGTCCCTTGAATTCCGGCCGCAAATACACATGCGGCTGGCTTTCCAAAATATATTCCAGCCCATGTTCCTCGGCCAGTGCTACCATATCACGAACCGTCTTCGCTGGCATATCCTGACGAAAGATTACTTCACCATCCAGCATGACAACCGCACCATTCATCAGCACGAAGCCATCAAAAAGACCTTCCTGTGTCAGTTCATCGCTAAGATAAGCAAAAGGACGCCCGGAAGCAATAAACGTATGGTGCCCTGCTGCCCGCAGTTCACGGATAGCCTTTTTTACCGATAGAGACATCGTTGTTTTTTTATGATGAATGTTAATCAGTGTGCCGTCTATGTCAAAAAATATCGCCTTGGTCACAAAAAAACCCCAATCCTTAATAACTAATGAGAAAACTTCTACTCCCCATGTTACTAAAAATCGAGGTCTCTTTCAAGTGATTTTTCTTCAGCAACGCTATCAAGCCCCATAAATCACTCTCTGCACTTCTTGTAGTGAAGTAAGTCCTGCAGCTGCTTTTTCCTGCCCATCATCAAAAAGGGATTTCATCCCCGCTTCCCTTGCCAAAGTTTCTAATTGCTCCCGGCTTTTTCCAGCCAGAATCGCTTCCCGAATTGATTGGTCAACTACCAACAGCTCATGCAAAGCCAGTCGTCCCTTATACTTTCCATCACCGGCACAACGGCGAACTAATCTTTGCGCCAATACACCGGACAAAGTTGCTGCCAATAAATAGGGTGGTATGCCCATATCGATTAACCGGAACACCGCGGCCACGGCATTTTCCGTATGCAGAGTCGTAAGCAACAGATGACCAGTCAAGGCCATACGAACAGCCATCATAGCCGTTTCTTCGTCCCGGATTTCGCCAAGTAAAATCCCCTGCGCGTCCTGACGTAAAGCAGCCCTTAATCCCTGCGCATAATCAAGACCGGCTTTGGGATTAAGCTGTACCTGATTAACGCCCTTTATGTGCCGCTCGACAGGGTCCTCAAGCGTCAGCCAATTTTTATCCTCGGTATTCAATTCCTGCAAAGCCGCATACAATGTCGTACTCTTGCCGCAGCCCATTGCCCCCGAAACAATGACCAAACCTGCGGGTCGATGAATAAGCTCCCGAAATTTTTGCTTAACATCGGGCAAAAAGCCCAATTCATCCAAGGTAAGCAATTCTTCCTGCAGATTCATCAGGCGCAAGACCAGCATTTCACCGCCATAGACCGGCATAACTGCCGCCCGCACATCAATCTTCCGTTCTCCCGCCGAGAAAACGAAGGCACCATCCTGTGGCTGCTGATGTTTGGCAATGTCCATGTTCGCCAAAACCTTAATCCGTGAAATAAGCGGCGATGCAAGGTCCCCCGGCAAACGATACGGCATGACCGTTAGCAAACCATCAATGCGCAGGCGAAAGCGCAGTTCCCCGCCTAATGGTTCAATATGCAAATCACTGGCATTGCAGGCAGCTGTCTCCTGTAAAAGAAAATCTGCCAGCCTTACAATCGCCGCACCTTCCTGTGCACTGCTATTTTGTCTTTGTTCCTGACGGCACTGATTCACAAGTATCCGCCAAAAATTTTCTTTATTTGACATAACCATCGCCCCATCCTTATTAGCTCATAATTTCGCCAATGGTCTCGCTATATCCTGCCTTACACAAAGGTTTATACAATAACCGCCTTTCCGTCCTCTCCTGATATTTTATCAAAATTACGTTATAGAGAGGCGGCAATATGAAGAGCAAGTATTTTTTACTCAAATTGGTGTTCAGCGTTTATTTTCCAAATCTACAAAGTTTCCAGCCTGCATAAAACGCGGCGTAACAACCAAATCCCCCTCCATATTCATATAGCCCCATTTGTCACCTATACACACGGAAAGCAGTCCTGCAGATAAACCACCAGCATCCGTTACTGAATCCGGCAGGGTTTTAACAACCTGACCAGCTTTATCAATAAGCTGCCAGCTGCTCCCCGTACGAACAGCCGCCAAGCCACCGGCAAAGGCGCGCATGGCCAGATACTTAGGGCGAATCGTATTTTTTCCATCCTTACTCACCGCTCCCCATTTCTTATCTTTGCGTACCAACGCCATATCATCTGTAAAAGGCATTACCTCATCATAATCAGTCGGCACAATTTCCGTTCCCTGTCGATTGATGAAGCCTCTTTTTTCATTACTCTTCAACGCATTTTTTGGTGGCAAGCCTATGCCGCCCAAAGCGATGCTTGCCCCATAGGCCAATGAGCTCCACACATTCAGTTTCTTCTTTACTTCACGGATTTCCGCCACACCATTTTTAAATTGTCCGATATAGCGCGAGTCACGCGATATCAGTAAATTCCCATGCTTATCGATATAGCCTTTACCATTAGGCGACAGCACTGCGGCCAAACCTTCAGAAAAGCCGGAATAAACCTCGGCAAATTGCGGTGTTATTTTAACAATGCCATGCGCATCAATAAAGCCCCACTTGCCCTGCTGCTTCACAGCAGCAAGTCCGTTGGAAAAATTCTGCGCCCCCTCAAACTGTGGACTGATTGCAATTTTCCCCGGCAATGCAGCATAGCCCCATTTATCTTTCTGTCTTACGACAGCCAAACCGTCTTCACTAAATTCTCCAATATAGTCAAATTCTTCATTACTGGCTGCCGAGCCATCGCTATGGATAAATTTCCATACCGTCCCCTGACGGACTGCAAAGCATGTATTCCCCTTGTCAACCGCTGTTACTTCATCATAAACAGTTGGCAAAAGCATCTTTCCATCCGCACTGTATACGCCCCAATGCGCTTCATTATTTTCAACTAGATAGGTATTTCCATGGCTGGGGATTAGGATATTCAGATATTCTATTGGCACAATTACTTTCCCGTCTGCCCCCAGGACACCACAATTGTCCCCTTTCTTCACCATCAACGCTCCATTTGACCATGGCACTATTCGGTCATACCCCAATGGTACGATAAAATTCCCCTGATTATCGATCACACCACATAGATTGCTTTCCTGAACTACAGCCAAAGGCTTAGCATACAGACTGCTTGTCCAGCATATAAACATAACCACTGCTGTCAACAAGCTTTTTCTTAACAAGCGCATTTCTAACCTCCCTGTCCTCAATAAAAGACTTCATACTTCATTATACACGAAAATAGACACTGTGGAGAACTTGCATTTGTCACAGTGCCTATTTTTACGGTAACGCCTTAGGATTTTATGAAATTTGTTAAAATAATCTTGCCATTTGGTGTCATAATGGACTCCGGGTGAAATTGTACACCATAAACAGGATAGTCCTTATGCTGTACCGCCATCACTTCCCCATCTGCGGTTCTTGCCGTAACCTGCAGACAATCCGGCAATGTGTCCGCCTCTGCCGCCAACGAATGATAGCGAGCTACCGGCATATCCTGCGGACAATCTTTGAATAGCGGACAATCTTCTGCAAAATGAACAGCGGACTGCTTGCCGTGCATAAGTTCCTTAGCATAAGTCACCACACCGCCAAAAGCCGCGCAAATTGCCTGATGCCCCAGGCATACACCTAAAGTAGGAATTTTCGGCCCCAATACTGTGGCAATTTCCATAATATTGCCAGCGTCTTCCGGCCGTCCCGGTCCTGGGGACAGGATAATACGCTCAGGCTGCAGGGCTTCAATCTCTGCCACGGTCAATTCGTCATTACGGATAACGCGAATATCCGGCTCAATGCTGCCGATAAGCTGATAAAGGTTGTAGGAAAAACTATCGTAATTATCCACCAGTAAAATCATAGCTCACCATCCTCCGCATATTCCAGGGAACGCACAACGGCCTTGGCCTTGTTGATGCATTCCTGATACTCCTTCTCAGGATTGGAATCGGCCACAATTCCCGCACCGCTCCGGACGAAGACCTGACCGTTTTTCTTGTAGGCAATACGGATAGCAATACAGGTATCCATATTGCCGGTAAAGTCAATATAACCGATGGCCCCGCCATAAATGCCCCGCTTATTGTTCTCCAGTTCACCAATCAGCTGACAGGCACGGATTTTAGGTGCCCCGGACAAAGTGCCTGCAGGCAAAACTGCGGCAATGGCATCGAGAGCATCTTTATCCGAACGGATTTTGCCCCGCACGGTGGAGCCAATATGCATGACATGAGAATAACGCTCAATGGAATGCAGTTTTTCCACCTCTACTGAACCGAATTCGCTGATTTTGCCCAAATCGTTGCGCCCCAAGTCCACCAACATATTATGCTCGGCCAGTTCCTTTTCATCCGCTAAAAGTTCCTGCTCCAAAGCCTTGTCTTCGGAAGCATTTTTTCCTCGCGGGCGGGTACCAGCCAGAGGGAAAGTATGCAAGATACCATCTTCCAATTTGACCAAGGTTTCCGGCGATGCACCGGCTACCTCCACATCCAAGCCGGAAAAGTAAAACATATAAGGTGACGGATTAACCGTCCGCAGCACCCGATAAGTATTGAGCAAACTCCCCTTAAACGGTGCCGCCAGCCGATTGGAAAGCACAATCTGGAAAATATCGCCCTCATGGATATGATGTTTGGCCTTCTCGACCATAGCACAAAATTGCTCTTTTGAGAAAAGCGGCTGGACTTCGCCTAATAATTGACCGGTCAAATTCTTCGCCTTTTGCCCGCAGCGCAACAATTTTGCCATGCGGCGCAATTCAGTGACAGCCTGCTGATACCCCTGCTCACCATTTTTTAAGAACATATTGACCATCAGCACAATCTTTTGGCGCACATGGTCAAAGGCAATGACCTTATCAAAGAGCATCAGGTCAACATCGCGGAATTTTTCCGTGTCGTCTACATGCACTTTCGCCTTAGGCTCGCTGTAGCCGATGAAGTCATAGGCAAAGTAACCGACCAGACCGCCAGTAAACGGAGGCAATTCCGATAATCGCGGGCTGCGATATTCTGCCAGGATTTTGCGGATTTCCTTTGCTGGGTCAGCCCCTGGCAACGTTTTTTCGCCTGCCTTGAACTCCCCATCAAGGCAGGTGATTTCCAACCGCGGCTCAAAGCCCAAAAAAGTATAGCGTCCCCATTTCTCACTGGCCTGAGCTGATTCGAGTAGATAACAATGCTCGCTCGTATTCTTCAAGATGCGCAGAGCCTCAATGGGGGTGATAAAATCCGCCAACAGTTCACAGCTGACTGGCACAATATCATATTCACCGGTCAACTGCAATTTCTCGACATCACTATAACACGGAAAAAATTCCATACAAAAAGCCTCCTTTGTTAACATTCTCACCTAAAAGTTAACATTTAAGAGGCTTTATGTCAAGAAATATATACACAATTGTAAAATTATGTGTATAATTTTACAATCAGTTTTTATTTTTGAACTACAATATTCACATAGCTCGGCTCAGCAGATATTCAATATGTACATTGGCATCTAACGTCAACACGCCCGGTTCAAAGCTCGTATCAACAGCCTTAGCTGCAGCCAGCATATTCATATTATAAGAACGGGATTCAATCGAACCAGTGCTTTCCGACACGCTCTTAATGCCAATAATCCGGCAGCCCAGCCCTTGGGCGATAATATCCGCCTTGTTGCGGGCATCATTTATGGCCTTGCCCAAGGCTTCTTTGCGGACAGAACTTTGATTGCTGACAGAAAAGCGCAGGGAATGGACTTCGTTGGCACCGGACTGCAAGGCCGTATCGACGATTTTACCCGCTTTGGCAATGTCGCGGACATTAATCTGCAGATAATGGCTGGCCGTATAACCACTTATCGTATGATTGCGGTCATCCGTACGATAATCCGGCTGAAAGGAAAAATTCTGACTCTTGATATCACTGCCAGCTACCCCCAGCTGTTTCAAAGCCTGCGTAATCGCGATGCTTTTCTGCGCGTTTTCCGCCTGCGCCTGCGAGGCACTGCGGGCACGGGATACCACACCAACCGTTACTACTGCCTGGTCAGGCGCAATCGACGCACTGCCCCGGCCATCAACAGCTAAAACCGGTTCTTCGGCGGCAAAAGCCGCAGAGGAACACACGAGCATTACAGCCAAAAGCGGCATAAACAGTTTAGCAAATCTCATGGAAATTACCTCCCCATTACTTTACTTACCGCGCACCAAGTTCAATAAGTTCTTTCGGCGCCTTGGTCAGCGGTTCACAGCCCGTTTCCGTCACGAGTACCGTATCTTCGATACGCAAACCGCCCCAGCCCGGCAAATACACGCCCGGTTCATCCGTTACCAACATCCCCGGCTGCAGAGCTTCACAGGTGCTCTTGAGGGACAAACGCGGTTCTTCATGGATTTCCAGACCAAGGCTGTGCCCCAAGCCATGACCAAAATACTGTGCTAAATCGTATTTCGCCAGATTTGCCTGCACAGCTTCATGAACAGACTTGCCCGATACGCCCGGCTTAATCTTGCTCAAGCCCAGCAGCTGCGATTCCAAAACAGCCTTATAAATCTTGCGCTGTTTTTCATCAGCCTTGCCCATGCAGATGGTACGGGTGATATCCGAAGCATAACCGCCAAAGAACGCACCAAAGTCCATGGTGACAAACTCGCCTTCATTAATAACCTTGTCCGTGGCGATACCATGCGGCAGACTGCCACGCACGCCGGATGCCATAATCGTGGTGAAGGACGGGCCTTCCGAGCCGTTTTCACGCATGCAGTTTTCCAGATGCGCCGCCGCCTGCACTTCCGTCATACCCGGACGGATATAGGTCAGCATATCGGCAAAGGCAATATCCACAATCTCACAAGCCTTGCGGATATTGGCGATTTCCTCCGCGTCCTTAATCTGACGCAGGGTATCCAGCTTCAACGGCGTATTGAATTCACAGCCATCTAGCAGTTCGCCGAGTTTGGCATAGTAATCATAGATAATGGCATTGCCTTCAAAGCCAACCTTCTTAGCACCAATCTTCTTCACACACTCGGCAGTCTTAGCCAGCAGACCGTCCTTCTGTTCTACAATCTCAAAAAGCGGCGCCTGCTGACCAGCCTGCTCCGTACGGCGCCTGCTGACCAGCCTGCTCCGTATAACGGCTGTCCGTAATCAGCATGGCATCGTTCATACCGATAACCAACGTGGTATCATCACCACGGAAACCGCTGAAATAATGAAGATTCACATACTTCGTAATGATTACTGCGTCCAAACCTTTTTCAGCTAATACAGCGCGCAACGCCTGCAAACGACTTTCCTTCATAAATGGGTCAACTCCTGATAAACTTATTTCTTCAATTTATAGATAATGGCTTCAAGGGCGGCCAAATAGCTTTCCACGCCCAATCCGCATATCTGCCCCATGGCGACAGGAGCTATAACCGAATTATGCCGGAACTCCTCCCGCTTGTGGATATTCGAGATATGCACCTCAATAAGCGGCACTTCCACTGCCGCAATGGCATCCCGCAGGGCAATGCTGTAATGGGTAAACGCCGCCGCATTGAAGATGATATAATCATACACGCCACGTGCCGCCTGAATCTTATCCACCAGCACGCCCTCGTGATTGGACTGGAAACAGTCAACTTCGATACCTGCCTCCTGCCCCCGCTTCTGCAGCATCTCTTCAATATCCTGCAAAGTAGTGCTGCCGTAAATCTCCGGTTCGCGCGTCCCCAAGAGATTAAGATTCGGCCCATTTAATACCAATACTTTGTGCATCTGTCCGCCCCCTTAATAGTGAATTTCAAAACGCTGTTCCGCAGCCACAACGTCACGAACTTCCAAGCCAAAGCTCTGCACCTTGATAAAGTAATTACCCTCGCGGATAATAGCCTCCAAGCGGTCAATAGCCGCCTGCGAACCTTGCAGTTCCATCGTCACTGTGCCGTCGGACATATTCTTCACCCAACCGGTGATGCCCAGTTCCATTGCATTCTGCTGCACAAACATCCGAAAGCCCACACCCTGCACTCTACCTGTTGCCGTGCCAAAATAACGAACTAAATCTGCCATCATAATTACCTCCTCCAAGGTGCAACATTACAAATCTCAAGCTATATTGTACTATTTTCGCAGACTAATGTAAACCGTTAGATTATAATTGGGGTATCTATTGTTGCAAATAGATTAGCAGTAAGCGCGGCGGGGCAGAGTAGTTGTTGGGAGCGTGTGACTGGAAGCGTTAAGAAACTATTTTTTGCCATACCATTATTTTATCTGAAAAAGCATACTGTTTGAGCGTAGCGAGTTTTTGCTTTTTCAGATACTTGATTAAAGGCAAAAAATAGTTTTAGCTTCTAGTCAATAGCAGACAGCAACTACTCTGTCCCGCCGCGCGCCTTCAACGGTACTACTTAGCAATAATATCCCGCCGCAAGATTGTGTACTCTTCCACCGGCCGTTCCATCTTCATCCGTATAATCTGCTGCGGATGCGGTGCCACGGAGATTTCCTCATTGGTTTCATTGTCAATCATCGAGGTAATCTTCTGCCGATAAAGCGGCCCTGTCGGCTGGAACACTTCAATTTCCTGCCCCACCTTCATATTATTGCGCTGTTCCACGACAGCGTAACCAGTTGCCGCATCATAAGAACGCACCAGCCCCACGAAATCAGAGGTCTGGTCATAGGACGTCTTGCCGTAAATCTGGTCATCCGCATCGGGCTGATGATAGTAGAAGCCCGTGGTATAGGCCCGGTGGGAAACCTTTTCGAGCTCGTCCATCCATTCCTTTTTAACGGTAAAATTCTCCGGGTCAGCAAAATAGCTGTCAATAGCCAGCCGATACGCTTTCGTAACGCTTGCGGCATAGTGGACGCTTTTCATGCGCCCTTCGATTTTCAGGCTGTCCACGCCGCTTTCGATAACATCCTTGATATGCGGCATCAGACACATATCCTTGGAGTTCATGATATACGTGCCCCGGTCGTCTTCCTCAATGGGGAAGTATTTGCCCGGACGTGTTTCCTCGACTAACGCATACTTCCAACGGCAGGACTGCGCACAGCTGCCACGGTTAGAATCGCGTCCCGTAAAGTAATTGGACAGCAAGCAACGGCCCGAGTACGAAATACACATGGCCCCATGCATAAACATTTCCAAATCCACATCGCATTTCTCGCGGATTTCACGGATTTCGTTGAGGCTCATTTCACGGGCGAGCACCACGCGCTTGGCACCTAATTCCTTCCAGGCATTGACCGTTGCCCAGTTGGTATTGTTCGCCTGCGTGCTGATGTGGAGTTCCATATTGGGAATCAGCTTGCGACAGAGCATAAATACGCCCAAATCGGCCACCAGCAGGGCATCTACGTTAATTTCCTGCAAATAGCGCAGATAATCCGGCAGTTTTTCCATATCGCTGTTATGCGGGAAGATATTGACCGTCACATAGACCTTTTTCCCGCGCGCATGGGCAAATTCCACGGCCTCTTTTAGTTCCTCATAGGTGAAGTTGCCGCCAAAGGCGCGCAGGCCAAAGGCCTTGCCGCCTAAGTAGACCGCATCGGCACCGTAGAGAACTGCCATTTTCATCTTTTCTCCTCGTGACGGCGAGTCCATCGCCGTTTTCCAGTATTTCCGTTACATAGGGCGGCTGGCTGACCAGCTCGATATACTCCCGCAGGCGTTTGACAATGGTCTTAAACCGCCGCGGCGTGGGCACATCGCCCTTGACATAGCCGCGAAACAACACGTTATCCGCCAGAATCACAGCCTTATCGGCGAGCATGGGCTGTATCTTGTGGAAATAGTCCACATACTGACCTTTAGCCGCGTCAATAAACACAAAGTCAAATTTTTGACCGGTCAATTGCAGCTTTAATAGATTTTCTGCCGCGTCACCGCCCATAATATGAATCCGGTCAGCGTATGCTGACCGGTCAATATAGCCCTGTGCCGTCTTTATCCGTTCGTCACTGAGCTCTAATGTCGTGAT
>CACZIV010000014.1 GCA_902781305.1 Pseudoselenomonas ruminantium | reverse complement strand
AACGGAGCTATCCAAATCTGCAAGCTGACACCGACAAGTCAATGCAGATATGTACCGATTCGTTAGTCGGGAATTTAAGCCTCTGGAGCGTTATATCAAGCGTGAGTAGTCTGTTCTTCGGGACGGCAAAAGCGGACGCGGTGAATGAGGAATGGAACATAAAAGTTAACTTTCTGCGGAAGGTTTATGGCTTTTTATAAGTTTTCAGTAACGGTGAACATTAATGGCAGTCCATGTAATCAATGAAGCGAGGCGTTGCCTGCAGTGCAAGAAACCAATGTGTCAACTGCAGGGGTGTCCCATCGGCACCAATATTCCGGAAATGATTCGGCTGTTTCTGGACGGTCAGGGAAATGAAGCCGCAGCGATGTTATTTGCCAACAATCCCATGAGCATAATCTGTTCGTTGGTCTGTGACCATGAAAGGCAATGCGAAGGGCATTGTATTCAGGGGCGCAAGGGCAGTGCGGTGCAGATTTCCAGCATTGAGCATTATATATCCAATGGTTTCTTTGAGAAGCTGCAGCTGGAAAAACAGCCGCCCAAGGGACAGCGGGTCGCGGTAATCGGCAGCGGCCCTGCGGGGCTGGTGGTGGCGGTGGAGATGGCACAGATGGGGTATGATGTGACCATCTTTGAGCGCAAGAGTCATATCGGCGGCATGATGCGGTATGGCATTCCGGATTTTCGTCTGCCACGGTCGATTCTGAGCCGTTACAAGGAAAAAATGCGCTTGTTGGGCATCCATATTCGGCCGCATACCACCATTGGCGGGGCTTTGCATTTGGATGATTTGATTAGTGATGGCTATCAGGCCATCTTCATTGGTACGGGGACTTGGCGGGCACGGCGTTTGGGCGTACCCGGGGAGAGTTTGGGCAATGTCCATTATGCCATTGATTATCTGCAGAACCCCGGCGCCTATGCGTTGGGCGAGCGGGTGGCGGTGATTGGCGCCGGTAATTCGGCCATGGATGCGGCCCGCACGGCCTTGCGGCAGGGCAGCCGTTTCGTCACCATCTACGCGCGCAGCAATCATGTCACGGCCAGCGAGCGGGAACTGGATTATGCCATCGCAGATGGTGCAGATATCCTATATGGTATGGCCGTGGAGAAGATTACGGAACAGGGCCCGGTCTTTATCAAACGGGAATTTTCTGAGGCAGGCGAAATGATTGGCCAAGGGTTGATGGAACTGGCTCCAGCTGACAGTACCATTATCGCCGTTAGCCAGCGGGCAAAGGACAAGCTCGTGAATACGACCTCGGGACTGGATGTGAATGATAAAGGGCTGATGGCCGTAGATGAACATGGACAGACTACCCGCCCCGGAATCTTTTCCGCAGGTGACGTCGTCACCGGCCCGTGGAATGTGGTGCAGGCTGCCAAAGCCGCCAAGGAAGTGGCCAAGCAAATGGATGTTTATTTGCAATCTCTGTCGAGCTGAATTATTTTTAACGTCAAAAAAAGCTGCTGCACGTTACATTTACGTGCAACAGCTTCTTTGTTTTACTGCAGGTCAAGCTGAATGAGCAGGGGGTCATGGTCGCTTACACGGCCATGTTCTTCCATAAAGGAGGAGTTAACGTGTACGATATCGAATTCGTAATGTCCCTTCAGATTGTTGCTGACAATGATATTGTCGAGAATCTGATTGTTGCCCTGATAGTAATATGCGTAGCGGTCACCTAAGTTGTAGTCTTTGATTACGCTGTGCATATTGCTGCCTTCAAACGTCTTGATTACCGGACTGAATTCAAAGTCATTGAAATCGCCCGTAAGCAGCACGTTGAGGTTCGGATTCTGTGCCATGCCTGCATCGACAAATTTTTTGATGTCAGCAGCCATCTTCAGACGTTTGGCCTCGGATTTGAAGGTCACCGGCTGTTTCTTGCCGTACAGGCTGTCATCGCCGCGCTTGGAATTGAGATGGTTCGCGACAATCAGCACATCCTTGCCGTTGAAGGTGAACTCAGCGGCAAGCGATTTGCGCGTGTTATCGTACAACGTATCGTTGGGGTTAATGCGACCCGGATTCAAGGAAAGATGGCCATTTTCCCATTTGTTGGCATCATTGGCCTTGCCGACCTTGCCGGATTTTAACTGCACGCGGTCAGGACGATAGAAATAAGCTACCCGGATATTGGCGCCCGGCTGGCCGCCGTCCTCATTGTAGTTCGGATTGATATTTACGCATTCATACTGAACACCGGACTGGGCGAAAATTTCGTCCGTCAGGCGTTTGGCGCTCTTGGAAGCATCAGCATCGCCGCTGTCCGTGGGGCCGTCATTGTCCTGCAATTCCAGCACGGTGATGATATCCGGCTTTTTCAGGTCATTGATAATGGACTGGGCAAGACGTTTTACCTTGCTGTCCGGCGTCTTGGTGGGGTTAGCGGAGAAATTTTCGATATTGTAGGAGGCAACCAAAAGTTTGTTGGGGTCGGGATTGATGGTGGTTTTTTCCGGCTGCAGGCCGCCATCTACGAGAGGCGGGAGCTGATTCATGCGGGTCAGCACCTTAAAAATGCCGAAACCATAGGTGACAACACCCGTCACATTGCCGTTCAGGCGGTCACCGGATTTGCAGACAAAATTTTTGGCATTGCCGCCCTGCAGAGCGAGGCAGATATGTTCCGGATGCATATTGTCCGCTGTGATGGACAGACCGCCGGAATTGTTGAACGGCCCCTCATGCGTGCCCGGAACCACAAAAATCTCACCATAGCGCTGCGGGCCAAGAATTTTCGGCTGCTCAACTTCTACGCGCATACCCTCCAGGGATTCCCAGAAATCAATTGCATCCTTATCGGGATTAAAAACGGAAAGTCCGTCACTGTCGATAATTTTGCGGGGAATCATACGGTCTTTATCCAAAATAACCGGTTTGGGCAAATCTTTGCGGCCGAGCTGTTTTACCTTGCTGGCTTTGATTTCGGTAATTGTTAAATCGGTTTCTTCCTTGCCTTTATAACCTGCTCCGTAATATTCGATTACTTCTCCGTCCACGGACACATAATCGCCAATTCCGGCACTGGTATTTGGTGCATAAACCATAATTCCGTCAGAAGTTTTTTCGTTGCCGTCGCCTTCATCCTGAATAAAGAAAACGCTATCACTTTGACGGAAAGTGATTACACCGCGAATGTCTTTTACCTTTTTTCCGTTATATGGTGAAATATGATTTTCTCCCTGAATATCACCGATATGAAGGGCCGTTTCCTGCTGAGCTGCATAGGCAATTGGTGCCAAGGAGGGCATTTCCGGTGCTGTATACAGCCCTGCTCCTGTCAGCATCATAGCGGCCAAAGCAGCCCGCAGTAAAGTTTTCTTTTTGGTCATAAACCTGAATCTCCTCTCATAAAAAAGCGTTATGTTCTGTTTGTTATTGTAAAAGTTAGAAATAGTAATGTCAATATTAAAATTCTGACAAAACGATATTTACTTATCGTTTTCTATCGAGAGTTAAAATAAACTTAAAAAAAACAATAAAAAGTAGTACACATCTATGTACTAAAAAGGACATATGACCTTTTATCAATGGTGCATATGGGCTATAATTGATTTGTAAGTCGAAAACGTCTGAAAACTCGTAAGAAATAGAACCATTAAATACAGATTAATAAGCAAATGTCAAAGTTTATGATCGCAGTCAGGAAACAAGGAAACTGGCTGATTAATGCGAAAAAAATAATGACAGATTCTGAATTAATTTGTGTTTTATGTGTGGTATGGACGGCGGGAGTTTGGACCAGAAGTTAAAACTATTTAAGGGGATGTTTTGATGAACTTCTTGGGCAAAAAAAAGAGTCTTTTGATTGCGGCTGCAATGAGCGTATCCTTTATGACGGCTCCGCTCTCCACCAGCTACGCAGCAGATGTTCCGGCAAACTACACGCAGGAACAGCTGAACAACGAACTGGGCATGGCTGTAGCTTGGTTCCAGAACTCTGCTGAGTACCGTGAACTTTGCTATCAGGCATACAATACGGCGCTTGACCGTGTTAAGGCTGCTGTAGCAAATCACAAGAAGGGCGACAAGCCGCTGGCTATCGTTCTCGATGCGGATGAAACGGTACTGGACAACAGCGCATTTGAAGCTGGTCTGGTTGGTACGGGCAACAGCTACAGCAATGCAACCTGGGATGAATGGTGCGCAGCTGCCAAAGCAACGGCTATGCCGGGGGCAACGGAATATCTGCAGGCCGTTGACAAGATGGGTGTGGAAATCTTCTATGTCACGAACCGTAGCATGAAAACCCAGTATGAAGGCTCTGCTAAAAACATGAAGGCCATCGGCTTCCCGCAGATTGATAAAAAGCATATGCTTTTGAAGACGGACAAGAGCGACAAGATGGAACGCTTCCAGCAGGTTATGAAAGACTATGATGTCGTTGTCTTCATGGGCGACAACACGGGCGATATGCCGATTGGCTCCTACCACAAGAGCCAGGAAGAACGCAATGCGCTCGTAGATGCTCATCAGAAAGAATTTGGCAAACGCTTTATCGTTCTGCCGAACCCGACCTACGGTGACTGGGAACCGGCTCTCGACAAGAGCGGCAACTATTGGAAACAGACTCCGGCAGGCAAGAGTGAAATCCGCCGCAAATCCCTCCGCACCTGGAGACCGATGAAGAGTGCGCAGGATAAGGCAAACACCAAACCGGGTACGGAACAGTAAGACAGAACGAATAGAGAATAGGGGATATTTTTAATGAAGAAATCAGTTAAACTTTCAATAGCTATGGCCCTGATGATGGGCGCTACGGCCGGCATCAATACAGTTGCACCTTCTACGGCAAGTGCAGAGATTTCCGATAAGTTCCGTATGGAAGTCAATGGTATTACATCTTATTATCATGATACTAATAGCTTATATTATGGTAATAGGCGTGCTGATGGTAAATATAATTCTTCAGGTTGGAATAACTATACGCGTGTTCAGCTTAATTACTATGTTGATAAAAGTTTAAGCATGGTAGCACGTTTGCATAGTGGTTATGACGGCTTAGGGTATCACTCTAAAAATACTAACGAAACCGGTGCATATTTTGACCAGTCATATTTGAAATATGATGATAAAAAGAGTAATTTGCATTTTATCATTGGTAAAAAAGGCATGACTCTTGGTCAGAGCATGGTATACAATTCTACTGGTAATTTGACTGGTGTTCAAGTTTCTTATGGTAACTGGTATGACCCGTTCTGTGTTCAATTGACTTATGGTGATAACAAGAGCGGTAATCGCATTTGGTCGGCACAGGTTACGAAATCACTATCAAAAGCAACTTCGATGAATCTGACTTATGTAAGCGGTGATCAGATTTACAATAGTAATTACTATGAATTTAATAAAAAAAATGGCAAAAATGAACAGAAGTATGATTCAAAGTACATAACAACTCAAAGAGATAATTTTATTGATGTTGGTGGAAAAGTTAAGTTCCATGGAGTAACTTTGGTAGGTGAGTGGGCAAAGAATATTGCTAACCATCCTATAAAAGGCCTCACAAATCCTGGTTCTAAAAAAGCGTGGTTTGTTGAATTATACACTGGCCCAACGAATGACTTTGGTTCCGGCTTACCCTTACAAAAGCCAGGTACGCATGCTTTCTCTGTACGTTATCAGGATATTGGAAAACATGGTACTTATAGTCACAATAATACGTTCTATGATGATCAAAAAGGCATTCGTCTTGACTACGGTATGGTTTTGAAAAAAGGATTGTCCTTTGATATTGTATATGGTCGCATGAAAGATAAGGGAACGAGTAGTGATGGTGTAGATAATAACAAGGGGCGTTGGAGCAATATTTTTGTGGCCTCTTTAGCGTACAAATTCCATTAATCTGTTTCCCCTAAATTTAACCATATAAATGACTGTGAAAGAGTCTGCCCCTTTGGGTGATGCCCGTGTGGGCAGGCTTTTTCATAATATTGCATAAAGAATGAGAGGTAAGCTCTAATGAAGTTTAGCAAAAAATCTCAGTTAATGATTATTCCCGCTATGCTGGCATCCTTTGGTGCACTCAGCTTTTCTCCGGCTCCGGCAGAAGCTTGGACGGACCAGACGCATATGGCCATTGAACGTGCTGCTGGTCTGATGAGCTATCAGAACGCCCCGTCTCCGGACGTTTCCAAGACTGTATCGGCCATCAACAAACTTAAGAAGAACGATGGTCAGGGCCATTTCTTCGATGCCTCCAAGCCGCCTACGCGCAAGGACGTTGAAGAACAGCTGGAAATGATTGGCCAGGGCCGTGACGATTCCCCGGATGGCTGGATTCTCGGTGGTATCATCAACGCTACCCGCAAGGCAAAAGCTTGGACGGAACAGGGCAAGTTTGATGATTATAACTATGCTATTCTCGGTCATTATTGCGGTGACCTTTCCATGCCGCTGCATATGTCCGTTTATGACGACTTCAACCGCAAACATCATCTGAACATTGACCAGACGCTCAATCACAGCGAAGTGAAATGGGATGTTGATGGTGTACCTCTTATCACCAAGGAAATGACGGTTGATGACAGCGTTCGCTTCAACAACGAAGACGAAATCATTGACCATATGCTCATGATTGCCAACGAATCCTTCGAACTGGCTCAGAAACTGCGCAAAGAAAACCGCGAACTGACGCATGACGAAGCCATTCAGCGCGTCAACCGCAGCGCAACCTTCTTCCGCGCTCTGATGCGTTATTGCGGCAAGACTCCGATTCAGACGGATGAATATGTAAAATACGTTAATGCCAAATAAAATAGCATGATAAAGACGCCCGATGGCTGATAATACTTTTCCTTCGTCATAGACAAGCTTGTCAAAAGCTGCGGAAAAGTATCATCAGCCACCGGGCTTAGTGCGTGTATTGCAGGTAACGTAATTTGTCATTTTGTTTGACATAGTGCCAATAAATGGGGTATACTACGTATAGATGGTAAGAACCTAGTATCATTCGTTTTCTAATGAAAACGGCCCCTCCACCAACTCGTGCCTGGAAAACACGTTGGCGGAGGGGCCTTGCACTATCACAGCCGTGCTCAGCTAAGGCTCGCTACTTTTTAAGATGCCTATCGAGCCATTTGCAGATGTAATACGAAATCACACCTGCCACAATAGACAGCAGAAAATTACCTAGTATCACCCTTACACCCCCTATGCTACCGTAGTATAGAGGAAAGTAGCAATAGTATTTTATCATATAAGACCGCTAAAGGCTAGCGGTCTTATTTATGTGTGTTTATGCACGTTAAGAATTCCTGCCCATACTTACGCAGTTTCTGTTCGCCGATACCTTTGACGTCGAGCATTTCGTCCAAGGTCTGTGGCTGGACGCGGCACATATCCCTGAGGGTGGCATCGGAGAAAACCACATAGGGCGGGACGTGTTCGCGGGTGGCGATTTCTTTGCGCAGGTGGCGCAGGTGGTCGAAAAGTTCCGGTGCGGCGGTTTCTTTTTCCTTTTCGGGTTTTGGGACGGCCTGCCAGACTTTTTCCTGTCCTTTGAGGACGGGGTAGGCGGCAGGTTTCAGCGTGACCACGGGGAATTTGCTCTCGGTAATGCCCAGGTAATCTGTGGCGATAAAGCGCTGAATCAGGAGCTTGATGTCGGCCAGCGTGCGTTCTTTCATCAGGCCGAAGGTGGAGAGCTTATCGAAGTGCAGTTCTTTTACGCGCTTGTCGCTGGAGCCTTTGAGTACCTGGGCGACAAGAGTCAGGCCAAAGCGCTGCTGCATGCGGTAGACGCAGGAGAAGACCTTTTGCGCATCAATGGTAACGTCGATTTTTTCGAGGCCTGCCTTGCAGTTGCCGCAGTTATCGCAGAGAACTGCGGAACTGGTATCGCCGAAATAGCTGATGATGAAATGCCGCAAACATTCCGGCGTGTGGCAGTAGTCCACCATCTTTTGCAGGGTGCCGAGGTTATGGGCCTTGCGTTCTTCGTCCTCGATGGATACGTCAATCAGGTATTTTTGCGTCATGACGTCCTGCGGGGAGTAGAGCAGAATGCAGCTGCCCGGTTCACCGTCGCGGCCCGCGCGGCCTGCTTCCTGATAGTAGGCTTCAATATTTTTGGGCATATTGTAGTGAATCACATAGCGCACATTTGACTTGTCAATTCCCATACCGAAGGCGTTGGTAGCCACAATGACCTGCACATTATCGTAGAGAAAATCGTCCTGCGCCTTATTGCGTTGTTTGTCGGACAGGCCCGCATGGTAGCGGCCTACAGTAAACTTTTTCTTTTTGAGGTGTTCGTAAAGGCTGTCCACTTCCTTGCGGGTGGCGGCATAGATGATGCCGGATTCATCGGCATGGTTTTTCAGATAGCGCTCGATAAATTTCTTCTTGTCCTCGCCCCGGCGCACTTCAAAGTAGAGGTTGGGGCGGTCGAAGCCCGTGACATGAATCCGCGGGTTTTGCAGGTGCAGAAGATTAATGATATCGTCTTTGACCTCCGGCGTAGCCGTGGCTGTAAAGGCGCTGACGAGCGGGCGGCGAGGAAGCCCGGCGATAAAGGGGGCAATCTGCCGGTAACTCGGGCGGAAGTCGTGGCCCCATTGGGAAAGGCAGTGTGCTTCGTCGACAGCGACCATGGAGATTTCCTGCCGCTCGATGATGTAGCGGAAGTAGTTGGTATCGAGCCGCTCGGGGGCAACGTAGACGAGTTTATAGCGGCCTTCGGCAATGGCGTTAAAGCGGAGATTGCTTTCCTCCAGGGATAACTGGCTGTTGATATAGGTGGCCGGCACGCCCTGTTCACCGAGGGCGTCAACCTGGTCTTTCATCAGGGAAATCAGCGGCGAAATGACGAGGGTTATGCCGGGAAACACCAACGCGGGCAGCTGAAAGCAGATGCTCTTGCCTGCGCCGGTGGGCATGATGGCCAGGGTATCAGAGCCCTGCAAAAGACTTTCGACCACAGGCTTTTGCGCCGGGCGGAAGTCCGGGTAGCCGTAGAACTTGCGCAGGAGATTCTGCGCCTCGGCAAAATATGGATTATCCATCGAAAAAACACCTATTTCTAATGTAAATTTAATTTATTTCTCATGAAATTACAACGAATCTATTTTATCATAAAATACAACATTTTGCGCCATGAAAAGCGATGTTATGGTAAAATAAAAAGGTGTAAAAGGAAAATATACTGGGGAGGAAATCTTCATGGAATTAAAGCGTTGGATAAAAGCCGGCGTGCCGTTTATGGCACTGCTGTTGGCCAGTCCTATGGCGCAGGCAGCGGATTTGAGCCTGCAGGAAGCCATCAATTTGGCATTGGCGCAGAATACCGGTTTGAAAGTCACCCAAAAAGGCGAGGACACGGCCAAATACGCGCTGGAGCAGGCCAAAGGGAATAATGGGGTCAGTGTAGGTCTTAGTGACAGTCTCAGCACCAGTAAAACCAAAGATGCTGACCGTCAGGACAGCAATACGGCCAGCATTTCCGGTAAATTGCCTCTCTATAGTGGTGGCAGGAATCAGGCCAATATCAAAAAGGCGAAAATCGGCGTGGAGTCGGCAAGCCTTACCACGCAGCGGGCGCAGGAGGATTTGAAACTCAGCGTCATCAAGGCCTATTACGATGCGTTGGAGTCGAAGAAAACCGTTGGGGTGCGCCAGGAAACTGTGGACAAGTACCAGGAGCACTATACCAATGTGAGTCAGCTTTATGCGGCAGGTTCCAAGGCGAAGATTGATGTTATCCGCTCGCAGGTGGAACTCAGTGATGCCCGGCAGAATCTCATCAAGGCCGAGAACAGCTATGAGGTGGATTTGGCCGAGCTGCGCAACTACTTGAATATTGACCGCAGTGAACCGCTGAATCTGACGACGGATTTTGCCTATCTTGCCTTTGACCGGGATATGAATGCTTGTTTAGACTATGCCTATGCCAACCGCAAGGATTTGCAGGTGGACAAGAATAAACTTGCGCAGCAGGAACAGGCGATAAAGGCAGCCAAAGCAGGCTATTTGCCCAGTCTCAATCTGTCTGTGGGGCTTAGTGACAGCCAGCGCTTCCATCCGAGCAGTGAAAACAGTCATACGGCTTCGGCATCTTTGGGGCTGGATTGGAATATCTTTGACAGCGGCGTGACCCGGGCACAGGTTAAATCGGCTGAAACAGATCGGGATATTGCCAAGCTGACCTATCAGAAGGACAAGGAAAATATTGACCTTGCTGTGCGGGAGGCCTATTACAATATGCGCGAGGCGGAAAAGCGCTTTAATTCCACGCAGGATGCCGTGCATCAGGCCGAAGAAGATGCCTTTATCGCGCGGGAAAAATATCGCGCCGGAGAAGGTTTGATGCTCGACATCATTGACGCTCAGGAAGCCTTGTCCAAGGCGAAGTTAAACCATATCAGTGCGCAGTATGACTATGCCCGCTACAAGGCCACGGTGGAAAATGCCATGGGGGTAGAGCTGACGAAGGAAGAAAAAGAAGCTGCCGCCCTGCTCGATACCGATGCTGATACGGCGCTTATGCAGGAAAATTTAGGCAGCAACAGTGATACCACGGCGGATAATACCCGCCAAGTGGCAGAAGAACTGGCCGGAAAAGAGGGACATAAATGAAGTTTGATTGGAAAATAAAGACTGCCATTGCCCTGGTGGTGCTGATTGCCGCCGGCGTCTATGGCTATCAATACTATCAGGGGCAGCAGAAGGCAAAAAAAGCGGCAGCGGTGGAAACAACCCCGGTTGTGCGCATGAACCTAAAATCGACCGTATCGGCAACGGGCACCATCAAGCCGGTGAACAGTGTCGAGGTCAGTTCCAAGGTTACGGCACGAATTAAAGATGTGCTGGTCAAGGAAAACGACACCGTAACGGCGGGACAGACCGTAGCCACGCTCGATGCCACGGATTACACAGAAAAACGCAATCAGGCTCAGTACAAGGTGGCCAATACCAAGGCCAAATACGAACGCGCCCAATATCTGTACAGCATTGGTGCGGATACCCAGGAACAGCTGGAAGATGCCAAGATGAACTACGATACGGCGGTATCTTCGCTGGCCGAATCCCAGTCCAACATGAATGAAATGACCATTGTGGCACCCATGTCCGGCGTAGTGGTGGGCGAGCCGCAGACTCCTGGCACCATGGCCGTACAGGGCACCAGCAATCCTACGGTCATCATGCGCATTGCGGATATGTCCAGCAAGCAGATTCTGGCGAAGATAGATGAAACGGACATCGGCAGCGTGAAGGTTGGTCAGACCGCGACCTTCACAGTGGATAGTTTCAACGGCAAGACCTTTACGGCGCGGGTGTCCAAGATTTCCCAGACCGATACCAGCAACAGCTGGAATATCAATACATCGAGCAGTTCCTCTTCGAGCAGTTCGTCTTCGGCCAGCGTTATTTACTACTATGTGACATTAGATGTGGATGACCCGGACAATATGCTGCTGCCGGCTATGACGGCACGCGTGGAAATCAATACCGCCGAAAAAAGTGATGCGCTGGTTGTGCCACTTTCCACCCTGAAAACCGATGCCAAGGGCTCCTATGTTATCGTGAAGAACGAGGATGGCACGCAGGAAAACCGCTATGTGTCCACAGGCATTTACAGCGATGAATATGTAGAGATTTTGGACGGCCTGTCCGAAGGTGAGCAAGTGGTCAGCACCTATGTGGCCAAATCCGCGGACAGCGCAAAAAAAAACAGCAGCAATCGCGGGGGGCCACCTCCAATGTAAGAAGGGCGGTAAAAATGCGATGACAACGAAAGAAACACGCACGGCCACCATCCAGCTCAAGGATATCAAAAAACTCTACAAAATCGGTGGCGAAACCGTGGCGGCCTTAGACGGCATTACCACGAATATCTATCAGGGCGAATTTGCCGCCCTGATGGGGCCGTCCGGCTCCGGCAAGTCCACGCTGATGAATATTTTGGGCTGCCTTGACCGGCCGACAATGGGTTCCTACAAGCTGGACGGGCAGGAAGTAGCCGGCCTTAGTGATGATAAGCTGGCCGTGACCCGCAATAAGAAAATCGGCTTTGTCTTTCAGAACTTCAATCTGCTCTCCCGCATTTCGGCACTCGAAAACGTAGCTTTGCCGCTGGTTTACTCCGGCGTAGGCCGCAAGGAGCGGTTGGAAAAGGCCATGCACTTTTTAGAGGCGGTGGGCCTTGCTGACCGGGCGGGCCATCAGCCTAATGAGCTATCGGGCGGTCAGCGGCAAAGGGTCGCGATTGCGCGGGCGCTCGTCAATGACCCGCACATCATCATGGCCGATGAGCCGACCGGCAACCTCGATACCAAATCCACCAAGGAAATCATGGAGATTTTCCAAAAGATGCATGGCATGGGCCGTACGATTATCCTCGTCACCCATGAACCGGAAATCGCCGCCTGTGCGAGCCGCCAGCTCCTGGTGCGCGATGGAAAAATCACCCGTGATGAAGGAAAGGGCGTGGTAATGGATGTTATTTAGTGAAAGTTTTCAGATGGCGCTGACATCCCTCTACGCCAATAAGATGCGCAGTCTCTTAACCATGCTGGGCATTATCATCGGCGTGGGGGCGGTTATTGCCCTCGTCTCTGTCGGCATGGGCGTGCGCAGCAATGTTACGAGTTCCATTGCCAGCTTAGGTTCCAATATGCTGATTGTTTCGCCCGGTTCCTCCAACCGCGGCGGCGTGCGCGGGGCGGCAGGCTCCATGCAGACCTTGAAATACGACGATGCCAAGGCCATCAAGGATAAAATCAAGAACATTGATTTTGTATCACCATCCGTGTCCTCGTCCTATCAGATTGTTTATGGGAACAACAACTGGAAAACCAGCGTGCAGGGCGTGACGCCGGAATTTATGTCCATTCGTTCGCTGACCATTGGCTATGGTTCGTTTGTCTCAACGGATGATATGAATAAACGCAACCGCGTTGCCGTAATCGGCACCACTGTTGCGTCCAATCTCTTTGCCAAGGATAATCCTGTGGGCAAGAATATTCGTATCAATAATCAGCCCTATAAAGTAATCGGACTGTTGGAATCCAAGGGGCAGTCCTCCGTGGGGCAGGACCAGGATGATGTGATTTACATTCCCCTGACCACTGCACAGGAACGCATGCTGGGCATTACCTATGTGCAGTCCATCAATGTGCAGGTTTCCAGTCAGGAGAAGATGGAACAGGTGCAGGCCGAAATTGAAAATCTTCTGCGTTCCCGCCATCATATTGTTGCGGGCAAGGATGATGATTTCCATGTGCGCAATCTCACCAGCCTGATGGAAACGGTGAATCAGTCCACCTCCATGCTGACCCTGCTCTTGGGCGCGATTGCGGGCATTTCCCTGATTGTCGGCGGTATCGGCATCATGAACATCATGATGGTGTCCGTCACCGAGCGCACACGGGAAATCGGTATCCGCAAGGCCTTGGGTGCCACCTTTATGAACATCATGACCCAGTTCCTGATTGAGTCCATGGTTATCGGCATCATCGGTGGCATCATCGGCATTGTGTTTGGTTGTGCGGCGTCGAAAGTCATTGCCCAGCTGGGCGATTTTACGACGGTAATCACCATCACACCGATAATCGTATCGTTTATCTTCTCTGTGGGCATTGGCCTCTTCTTTGGCATCTATCCGGCCAGAAAAGCCGCCAAACTTGACCCCATCGAGGCATTGCGCTACGAATAATCACTTCAAAAACAGTTGCAGGAGTGCTGCAATGGTAAAATAAGGACCGTAGGCAAACTTATCGGTCCTTTTTTTGTGCATGAATACCATTAAAATAAAGGCCGCAATCCCGCCGGCGATAAAGCCAAAAGCCACGACGTCGATGAGCGCAGTTGTCCCCAGCCACAGGCCGAGAGCGGCGATTAACTTGATATCGCCGCCGCCAATGCCGCCGCGGGTCAGTATCGCCAGCACGAGGAAGATTACGCCGCCCCCCAGCGCGGCCGTCAGATGATTGAGCAGGGGAAAGCCGCTGAACAGGCAGAAGGCCAGGCCGCAAAGGGCAAAGGGGATCTGCATTACATCGAAAATGACCTGCTGTTCAAAATCCGTTATGGAAAAGAGCACAAGGAAGTAAATATAAATCAGGCTGAATATCACGCTGGGCGTGAGGGGATTCTCGGAAAGCAGATAAAAAGCAAAAAGCATACCCAAAAGCGACGGTAGGAATTGCCGCCTTTTTTTGGCCTGATTCGAAATTTTATGAGGGAATGTCAGAACATCCCTTTTTTCCAGATATAACTTTTCCAGCCAACAGTTGCCGCCTAAGGCTCCGGCAACAGCACAAATAATAGCCATACTCATTTTCAGAACGAACATCATGTAATTCACCTCAGGTACAGTTTAGCGGTTATGAGCTAAAAATGCAATAATAGGGAATTAAGTCCTAACGTAGTTTAGGAGTATGTGTGTCGGGTGTGTATTATTTAATGTTAATTTACAAAAAAGCCGTAAATTAGGTTGACTAAGGGGGGCAAAAAGTGATATGCTGTTAGCGATTTCTTGGAAAAGGATTAAGATATCCTTCTATAATATGGAAACAGAGACTAAAAGTCCTGGAACAGTGAGCTATTTCAAGGATGGGGATACATGAAAAAGTGGTTACTGGAGTTAAAACTTACTTATAAGCAATGGGTAGCTTTGGCGGCTTTGGCCAGTTGCCTGTTGGGCTTGTTGGTGTATATGTCGCTTTCAGGAACGGAAAGCGCAGTTAATGAGGGACCCAAGACGCAAATGGTGAAAGTCGTGGTGGCTAAGCAGGATATTCCTGAGCGGACGGTCATTAAAGACAATATGCTGAAAGTGGTGGATATGCCGGCGGATGTTGTACCGCCTGAGGCAATACAGGATGTCAGCGAAGTGGCGGGGAGTCCTGCCAGTATCGCAATCCGGCAAGGGGATATCCTGACAACGAAAAAGATTTATACGGATGTTCGCATGGCGGGCTTTACGGGAATGATTCCGCCGAACTGCCGTGCTGTATCCGTGGCCATCACCGATATTACCGGTGTATCCGGTTTTGCCAAGCCAGGCGATTATGTGGACGTGATGGTGGTTTCTGGCTCAAAAGATTCGGGGTTGCGAGGAGAAGTTATCCTGCAAAATGTACAGCTGCTGGCCATCAATAAAAAGGGCGGCCCGGCAGCAGAGAATGCGGAAAAGGATTCCGCTGACAGCAAGAAAAATGCGGAAGAAACCGTAATCAAGGGCGAAAGCGATCAGATGGCTACCGCTACATTGGCTTTGCCACTGGATGAGGCTTTGAAAGTGGCTACAGCCTCGCAGAAGGGCACGATATATCTTGTTCTCCGTCCGGTCTCTCCCACAGATATTTTTACCGTCAATACGGATTATGTGATTCCCGCTGAACGCAATGCGGATACGGCTCCGAAAGCCAATAATCCGGCATCAGTTCCAGCACCAGCACCTGCCCCGGCGAGGGTACAGGTTCCGGCTGCCAGTCCACAGCCAGCTCCGCAGCAGGCTGAACAGGGAAGTCACATGAAGATAATTCGCGGTACGAAGAATAACTAGGGAGGATTAACTTGAATACAGGTACGAAAATTGCGCTAGGCATGGCAGCAATTACCGCAATTACGGCACCGGCTCCCGCTTATGCCTATGCTCAGCCGATGTGGCTCGGGATTAATCAATCTTATTATCTGAGCACCAATAGTGCTATAACCAAGGTCGCTGTGGGGAACCCGCAAATTGCTGATGTACAGGAATTGAGCGATTTTGCAATTAATATCGTGGCGGTCAAACAGGGAACGACAACGATAAATGTCTGGACAGCCGATGGCATGCGGCAGGATTTCACGGTCAGCGTCAACAACGAGGACACGGGAATGGCAGCGGCTATTGAACAAGCCATCCGGCTGCCAGGCGTCAGGGTGCAGATGGTGGGCGGCAGAGTGCTTCTGCGCGGAACGGTCCGCAACCAGTATGAAAAAGATTTGGCCTTTAAGGTTGCCTGCCTTTATGTAGGGGAAGACCCTACCGAAACCAAAAGCAATACGGTGAAGTTAGGCAATAGCGGCAGCAGCGCAGTTAAGACAACGGTGACGACAGAGGAGCAGAAAGACAGCAGTGCGCGGGTTATTAACCTTTTGGATATGGAGAATCCTGACCAAATAAATATGGAAGCATTGGTCATAGAGATTAACTCTGACGATGCGAAAAAACTCGGCATTACCTATTCTTCGCCTACTACAGATGGCAGTACTGGTATAACCATGAATGAGCCGGGAACCTTCTATGCCGGCGAAACGTATGGTGCTCAGCGCGATAAAGGGAGTCATTGGTATAGCCGTAACTGGCTTTTCACCCATTTTTCGCAGATAAATGCGCAGCTGCGTTTATTGATTGAGCAGGGAAAGGCCCGCGTGGTTTCCCGTCCCAATATCACGACCATGAGCGGAAAATCGGCGGGGATTTTGGTCGGCGGGCAGATTCCTTATCCCGTGGCCTCGTCTTCAAGTAATAACATCACCGTAGAATATAAGCCCTATGGCATTTCGTTGAACCTGCTCAATCCGACTGTGGACAGACAGGGAAATGTTCAGGCAAAGATCAATGCGGAGGTCAGCCGTTTGGACTGGTCAAACAGCGTTACAACCAACGGGTATAAAATGCCGGGGCTGTCAACGCGTTCCGCGCAGACGGAGGTAACAATCCCTTCGGGGATGACCATGGCAATCGGTGGCCTGCTCAATTCTGAGGACAGCAAGAGTATTCAGAAACTGCCTTTATTGGGCGATATTCCGATTTTGGGTGAGTTGTTCAAATACCATAATAACAGCCGTCAGAAATCGGAAATTATGATTTTGCTTACGCCGCGGGTGGTTAATGAACGCACAGAGGTCAAGATGTCGACCAAGATGGCGGAGACCTTCAACGACAGCCGCCGGGAAGTGCGGGATATGCAAAGCGTTGATGTGAACGGCCCTATTCCCGAGAAACCGCAGAAAAAAGCAGCCGTTCAGGAAGAAGTCAGCACCTTGGATAACATCATGCCGGTAAGCGGCAGCGAGAGTAAATAAGGAGACATCATGGGTGTATTTACACAGGAAATAAATGGTGTTGTCATCACCTTTTTCAGCACAGCTTCGGCAGTGGGCAAGACCCTTATCAGCACGAACATGGCTTCGGAGCTGGCACGTCAGGGGAAAAAAGTCTGTTTGGTGGACTTTGACCTGCAGTTTGGGGATGTAAGCAATTATTTACAGCTTTTGCCACAGCGCACGGCCTATGATTTACAGCAGGCCATGAGCCAGCAGCAGCAGGGCGTTGCTGTACGCGCCGAGGAATTCCTCACACCTTATGAATACCACAATGTAGTATTTTATGTATTGGCTGCTCCGACAAAACTCGAAGAAGCCTATAATATTGACGCGGATAAGGCCATGGATATGGTGCGTCAGCTGCAAAAGGTCTTTGATTATGTACTGGTGGATACGACTTCCACCTTCAGCAAGTTGAATCTGGCTTTGTTGGACTTATCCACCATTGTCAGCTTCCTGGGAATTGTGGATTTTATTCCCACCATCAAGAATATGAAAATCGGTTCGGAAACCCTGAAGAAGATGAACTACGACAAGAACAAAATTCGGCTGATTCTGAACCGCAGCAACGCCAAGACCCGCATAAGTATTGAGGATGTGGAAAATCTCTTGGGTGAACCCTTTTATCACATCCTGCCCAATGATTTTCACGCAGCCAGTCAGTCGATTAAGGACGGCGTACCTTTGGTACTTCGTTCTGGCGGCAGTGAACTGGGCGAGGCTTTGCGGGATTTGGTTGCTCGTTATACCAACCGCGTCTATGATGACGCCGGGGATGAACGCGGGTCAGAATCCTGGCTGGCGCGAATTTTTGGCTGAAAGGAGATAAACCGTGGATTACCGTGTACTATTAATGGAGTCTGACCGGTTGATGCTCGAACGGCTCAGTCAAGTAATCAATGATACGCCGAACTTTTCCCTGGCGGCTCGCTTCCAAAACGTCAGTGACGCACTGGGGCAAGGGGCGGTCTTTAACCCGAATCTCATCCTGCTCGACATTGAGCAGCCCGATGGCATGGGCTTGATTGACCAGTTTAAGCGGGCCTATCCTGGGGCGGCGATTCTCTGCATGGGAGAAAAGTGGCAGGCAGAAAATGCCAGCCAAAGCGTGAAGGCTGGGGCAAAGGGCTATATCATAAAGCCCTTCACCGGCATGGAATTGCAGGAAACCGTAGAGACATTTTCCCGTCTGGGCGGCGATGCCGGTGCAGAAACCTTGGTATTCTTCAGCCCCAAGGGCAAGAGCGGCAAAACGACGTTGATTGCGAATTTGGCAATGTCCCTGGCCCGCAAGACGCGGGAGCCGGTGGGCATCATTGATGCGGATTTGCAGTTCGGCGATATGGCGGTGTTCTTCAATCTGGCTCCACAGACTACGATTGTGGAGGCTGTGCGGGATGTCCGCTTCCTGTCACCGGCATCGCTGCGCTCGTATTTTATGCCGGTAGCATCGAATGTCAGTGTACTTTGTGGCACACCGACCCCCAATATGATGGATAAAATCGCCATTGACAGGTTAGAAAATCTCATTGCCATGAGCCGCAGCCTGTTCCGCTATATCCTTATTGATGTACCGTCAGGGTTTAATCCGACTTCGATTGCAGCGGCGGAAGGCTCGAGCACCACCTTTATGGTGACGATGATAAACGGCGCTTACGAAATCGACCATACCAAACGGGCCTTGGATGTTTTTCGGGACTGGAAAGATGTGGAAGAACGGCTCAAGGTCATCTTCACCCGCGTAGAGCCATGTGATTCCCGTTCCAAAATGGAATTAGCGCAGAAGCTCGGCTATCCCGTTACGGAGATTATTCCCAATGAATATACCATTGTTTCTGATGCGGCGGATAAGGGGAAGATGGCAACGGATATCCGTCCGGACAGTCCCTTGTCGCGTCAGGTTGACCGGCTTGCCGAACACATTATCGGCAGACGCCATCGTATAAGGTGGGCGGCTGTATGAACATTGTATTAGCCTTAGCGGTAACCTTGCTGACATTTTTTTTACTCTTTATGGTTATCCGCATAAAGACGCGTCAGCATAAAGATTTAGTCAACCGCATGGAATATTTTTCCGGGGCGGCTGTGCAGCTTCGCCAACAGCGTCTGCGAGGCATCAAGCCTGCGGAAATTGCCAAAGACCGCCTGCGCAACTGGTTGCGGCGGGCAGGGGGCTGGCTGCGGCAGATTCAGCATAGCAACCGTATGGACTTAAAGATGCAGCAGGCCGATTGGCCGCTCTTAGGTTCAGAATATGAGGTTATGCTGGGGCTGTTCGGTGGCCTGTGTGCTCTTCTTATGCTCGCTGCTACCTTGGAACCGCTGTTTGCGTTGTTATCTTTTATCGGCGGCGTGCTGGCGGGACTGGCGTTTTTGAACATCTACATCAAGCGCCGCCAAAAGGCATTTACCACCCAGCTGGGGGACATGCTCATCATGGTCGCCAATGCTCTGCGGGCAGGATTTAGCTTTATGCAGGCCTTTGAGCTGATTGCCAAAGAAATGGACGCGCCCATTGGCCGGGAAGTGCAGAAGGTCGTCAACGAGGTCAATATCGGCGTTGATGTGGAAACGGCACTGGACAATATGCAAAAACGCGTCAACAGCCCTGACTTTGAACTGGTGGTCACTGCCGTGGTCATTCAGCGACAGGTGGGCGGCAATCTTGCCCAGATTCTCGATACCATCAGCGATACGATTAATAACCGCGTCCGCATGCGGCGGGAGATTATGACGCTGACGGCACAGGGGCGGGCTTCCGGCGTGGTGCTGGCATTGATGCCGGTAGGTGTAGGTTTTATTATGTCTTTGGTCAATCCCGCATATCTGCGTCCTCTGTTTGAGGAGCCTGTGGGGCAGGCCTGTGTTGCTGGTGCGATTGTGATGGAAATCATTGGTTATTTCGTCATACAACGCATCGTCAACATCAAGTTTTAATGGTTGATAATCCTTTGGGGATTTTCATAAATATATTTATTTTATTTAGGGAGGATTTTTATCATGGTAGAAATCATTAATTATCTGAAGGCACGTTATCTAAGCGAAAAGGCACAGGGCATTGTTGAGTATGCGCTGGTGCTGGCATTCGTTGCTGTTGTTGCAGCAGCTCTGGGGACGCAAGGAGGACTGACGAACAAGGTTAAGGAAGCGTTTAATTCTATAGTTGGTGCATTTGCATCATCTAAGGGCTAAGGAATAGTAAAGCGGGGGTAAGCTATGCAAAACAAACAAAAGGGACAATCCATTATTGAATTTGCATTGGTCTTGCCCCTGTTTTTATTATTGGTTTTCGGTTTGTTTTATATCGGCATGTTTTTTGCCGATTATTTGACATTGAGCAGTATTGCCCGCAGCAGTGCGCGGGAGGCGGCGATTATACCGTCTGAAGATTACTACAAAGATAACTACAAAAAAGTTCGCGATAAATATAAAGATGAAAAACTGCCCATGGATATTTTCGAGTGGCAGGCAACATCAACAGAACATTTTAACATTAAATACGATGAAGACAGCCATAATGTACAAGTCATCATGAAGGCTGATTTAAATACACAGGGGTTACAATTGGGAAATATCGTCAGTCGCTTGGCAGGAGGCATGAACCTGGCTAAGATTGATATAACCTATAGCATGTACAGTGAATATAAGCCAAAATAAGCGGGAGGAAGTCAGATGTCATTATTGACGCGTTTGGGGCGTAAGGATGGCCAAAATCAGCAGGTGAAGATATTTGCTCTGCAGGATGATGCCCAGGATTTAGCTGAGGAGCTTTCCTATCAGTCTGTTAAGCACCATATTCATCAGCATATCCTGAATGAAATGACTCCGGCTGAACAGGCAGCAGTGTCTGCCTTGAATCAGGACCCGCGCAAGGTCGAGTCTGTTATCCATAAATACTGTCAGCGGGCTTTTGATACGGCGCCCTTTGCCATTCCCCGCGGGGAGAAAAGCCGTCTGATTGCCGATATCTGTGATGAAATGCTCGGCTTAGGTCCGCTTGAACCACTTTTGCGGGATGACAGCATTACCGAAATCATGGTGAACGGGCCGCAAAAGGTATTTGTGGAACGTATGGGCAAGCTGGAACGGACAGATATCAAGTTCCATGACAATGAGCATATTATGAATATAGCCGAGCGTATTCTTACGCCGTTAGGACGGCGGATTGACGAATCCTCGCCGTTGGTGGATGCACGCCTGGAAGACGGTTCCCGTGTCAATATCATCATTCCGCCACTGTCTCTGACTGGCCCCGCCATCACTATCCGCAAGTTCTCTCACAAGCCGTTGACCGTGGATAATCTCATTAACTATGGCACGTTGGATGAAAAGATTGCGGAGTTTTTGTGTGCCTGTGTTCGGGCGAGGATCAATATTTTGGTGTCCGGCGGTACAGGTTCCGGTAAGACCACGACGCTGAATGTGATTTCTTCCTTTATTCCAGAGACAGAGCGAATTGTCACCATTGAAGATGCGGCAGAATTGCGTCTCCAGCAGGATAATGTCATCACGTTGGAAGCGCGTCCGGCCAATATCGAGGGGGAGGGGCAGATTACCATTCGGGATTTGGTGCGCAATGCCTTGCGTATGCGCCCCGATAGGATTATCGTCGGCGAGGTGCGTTCCGGCGAGGCGCTCGATATGCTGCAGGCCATGAATACCGGCCATGATGGTTCGTTGACAACGGCACATGCCAACTCACCGCGCGATGCCTTGTCCCGTTTGGAAACGATGGTGCTGATGTCGGGCCTGGAACTGCCGGTGCGCGCAATCCGGGAGCAGATTTCCTCCGCGATTGACCTCGTTATTCAGCAATCCCGTATGCGGGATGGCAGCCGTAAGATTACGCATATCACGGAAGTCCAGCATTTGGAGGAAAATACCATCACCATGCAGGACATTTTCTATTATCAGCAATCTGGCTATGATGAAAATGGAAAACCGTTGGGACGTTTTGTGTCCACAGGGCTAAAACCCAATTTTATGGAGAAATTCGCGGTAAACGGCGTGGATATTGCAGAAGATTTCTTTGCCGCAGACAGGCCAGATAGGAGGGATTATCGCTGATGTTACTGGCAGCTTTTGCACTAGCTTTAGCCTTGACGACTTTTCTGATTATGTTTGCCTTTATCCGCAAGGTGATTTTGCCGGAAAACAGTGTGCGGCAGAGAATTTTCGCTTTGGATGCCGATAAACAGCTCTTGGCAGAAAAGCAGACAGGCCGCCGCAAACTGCGGGAAATTCCCTTTATGGAGCGTGTTGTAAAGCCAGCAGGTGAATACATAGCCGAGTCAATTCAGCGCTTTACGCCAAAACAGGTGCTGGCACTGGTGGAAAAACGCCTGATTATGGCAGGCAGGATTGATGAATGTACGGCGCCGCAATTCATCGCGGTTTGCTTTCTCGGGGCATTGACCATGTGGCTGTTGATGTTCTACTTGGTAAGCGACAGTCATTATTTGCTGATTCAAAAGGCTGTTTACATCTTGTTAGGCGGCATTTTAGGCGGTTTGATGCCAGTGGTGTGCTTGAATACTATGGCTCAAAAACGGCAGGAACAGATTGCCTGTCAGCTGCCGGAAGTTTTAGACCTCCTGTGTGTCAGCGTGCAGGCAGGGCTTTCCTTTGATGCGGCGCTGAGCAAGATTACCGCCAGAATGAAAGGTGAGCTTATCCGCGAATGCAAGCATATGCAGGAAGATATCCGCATGGGCATGGTACGCCGTATGGCGATGAAAAATATGGCCGACCGCTGTGATGTGCAGGACGTATCCTTATTCATGACGTCTGTTATTCAGGCAGAACGGTTAGGCACCAGTATGGGCAAGACCTTGAAGAATCAGGCCGATAATATCCGGGAACGGCGCCGCCAGTACATCAAGGCGGAGGCCATGCGTGCACCGGTAAAGATAGTTTTTCCCTTGGTGATTTTTATCTTTCCGGCACTCTTTGTCGTAACTTTAGTACCGACGCTGCTATTCTTGATAAAAAACATGTTGTAATCAGGAGTGACATCTATGTACCAATATATGCAGTTATTAACGAAAAAATGGCGCCAACAGGGCGCCATTATAGCATTTACGGCCTTACTCCTGCCAATGCTTATTGTGGGTACTGGTTTGGCGGTGGATTTAGGCCATGTTTATGTGCATTACAGCCGTTTGCAAAATGCTGCTGATGCGGCGGCTCTTGCCGGTGCACATGAATATGCGGTCCAAGGGGAGAAGGAAAACAATCATCCCAAGGCAGATAAAATGGCAGAGCAGTATGTGCAAGGGGAATATCATAACCTTGACCGTTCGGAATCTATAGTAGAAAAGAAATATCAGGCAAAAACAAAAGACAATATAACCTATTATCGTGTGAAACTGACCAAGGAAGTTCCACTGTATTTTCTTGGTGGTATTTATAAAAAAATCGAAGGTAAGGAAACATTTACTGTACCCGTGGATAGTGTGGCGGTTGTACCTGCGCATGCTAGTGGCGGTTTCTTTAACAATATGTTTATCTTTAAGGAGAAATTTGATGCTGTTAACTCCTTGGAAAATCCGGACAAATTATCCAATAACAGCTATAGTACCGATTCGAAGAATATGATTACGACTACGTTTGATGGCCGAATCGTATACACTAAAGGAGACGGCGTAAATAATCCTGGCTATCAATATGAATCGCTTTCCTATAGTACACAAACGCCTAATTTAGACCGCTTCTTCACTTCTGCAGCTAAGGAAAAAAATGAAAATAATAATATCAATACCTTAATGGAAGGTACAGATGAAGATAAGGCAAAATTTGATGGAAAGGGGACATTGAAAAGCGGTTATTGGAGCAAGGCGGAATATTATAATTATAATTTCCAAACATTTTATGATTACATGGAAAAAAAGACAGCCCAAACAGAAAATAAGGCTACTGACCAAACGGTAAAAACATCCAGCAATTTATTTGACAGCGATATTATTCGTGTACCAAAAACGAACAGTATTCCCAATTTAACTATTGAGGTAGATAAAAACTTAGGTAATAATGATAATCCTGTATATATCTATGTGGAAGCAGGTATGGGAGTAATCAATATTAATCTCAATACGGATACAGGACGTCCATTGATTATTTGTATTGCAGGCAGCGATACGCAGCGTCCACAGGTCCATTTTAATTTGAATGGCCATACATTTAAAGGTGTAGTGTATGCTCCGTATTGTGACAAAGGTGAAGGTGTCCTGGTTAATGCCGAGAATAGTACCTTTATGGGAACCATCGTAGGCACTTCGATTAGTCTGCGGGGAAACCGGAGCCATTATGTATATAAAGACTATATCGGTGGTGGTAGTTCTAGCAGTGGTGGCAGTGGTGGAACTGCTGGCACGGAAGGGATTACGCTTATTACCCCGCCGGAAGGAATAAATTGGGATTAAAAAGAATTTGTCTACGATGGGGGTGGATAAGGTGTATTTCCCGGAATTGTGCCGTTATGCTGTGGTCGGAGCAGTTTCTTTTTTGCTAGATTTTGTGATATTAATGTTAGCCCATAATGCATTAATGGCCTGTTTCGCAGGTAGCCTATATCTAGCAACCGCTTTAGGCTTTTTAGGTGGAATTATGTTGAATACCTATCTATCGGTAAAATATGTGTTCATTGATAAAGAAGGAGGGAAGTATAAGCAGAGCTTAGTTATACATGACTATATTAAAATTATTATGATAGGGATAACCGGGTTAGGATTGACCGAGTTGGGGATGTTTATCGGTGTAGATTTTATCGGTATCTATTATTTATGGTCGAAAATCGTAGTAACAGCAATTGTATTTTTGTGGAATTACTGGGCGAGAAAAGTATTTGTATTTTAAGTAGGAGTATTTTGAACTAGATGAAGAAAGCAATAATTATTGGAGCAGGCCCGGCAGGATTGACGGCAGCGTATTATTTGTTAAAGGAAACGGATATACATCCCATTATAATCGAAAAAGAGGATTTTGTAGGTGGTATAGCACGTACTGTAGAATACAAAGGCAATCGAATGGATATTGGCGGCCATCGCTTTTTCTCGAAGAATCAGGAGATTGTTGATTTATGGGAGGATCTTTTGCCTGTACAGGGGAAAAGGGCAATGGATGATAAACTGCTAAAACGGAATTGTCAGTTGCAGGATAATGGTCCTGACCCCGAGACGGCGGATGAGGTTATGCTTAACCGGCATCGTATATCACGGATTTTGTATTTGAGACGTTTTTTTGACTATCCAATTTCATTGGGGATAAATACGATTGTTAATCTTGGCCTTATGCGTTTAATGCTGGTCATAGTAAGCTATATAAAGGCTGTGTTTGTCAAACTTCCCGAAACCAATTTGGAAAATTTTATGATTAACCGTTTTGGGAAAAAATTATATAAGATGTTTTTTAAAGACTATACCCATAAGGTATGGGGCCGCTATCCGGCTGAAATTGATGCTTCCTGGGGAAGCCAGCGGATAAAGGGGGTGTCCGTATATAAGATGCTCACGCATTTTTTTGCGCAAGTACTGCATATCCGTTCGCGTAAAGTAGAAACATCTTTGATTGATTATTTTTATTATCCTAAGTACGGCCCTGGACAGTTATGGCAAAAAATGAAGGCTGAAATCGAAAAGCAAGGCGGCGAAATTTATCTAAACTGTGCAGTGCAGGAATTAATTCGGGACAAAGGCCGAATAGTCGGGGTGAAAACACAGCAGGATAGGGAGATAGAAGTTTGGCATGCGGATTATATAATATCCAGTATGCCCATTAAGGATTTAGTTCATGATATACAGGATGAAAATCTTCCTGCTGAGGTAAAGGATGTAGCGGATGGTCTGCTATATCGTGACTTTATTACAGTTGGGGTTTTGGTGAATAAATTAAAGTTAAAAAATACGACGAAAATCAAAACTTTGGGAAATATCGTTCCGGATTGCTGGATTTATATTCAGGAGTCGGAGGTAAAAATTGGACGTCTGCAGATATTTAATAATTGGTCGCCTTATTTGGTGCAGGACCCAGCGCATAAAGTCTGGTTGGGGCTGGAATACTTTTGTCAGGAAAATGATGATAAATGGACAATGCCGGATGATGAATTTATCCAATTTGCAATTGGGGAATTGGAACGTATAGGCGTTATCTCTGCTGAGGATGTGGAGGATAGCGTTTGTATTCATGTTCCGAAGGCTTATCCGGCCTATTTTGGGCGGTATAAAGACTTCGCTGTTGTTAGAAAATATTTGGATTCTATAGAAAATCTATACTGTATAGGGCGTAATGGACAGCATCGGTATAATAATATGGACCATTCGATGATGACCGCTATCGAGGCAGTAAACGTGCTCAAAGATAGGAATTATAGCAAAAATAATATATGGAATGTAAATACGGAAAAGGAATATCATGAAAATTAAACAACTGGAAAACAATATCATATTTTATGCCTGTATGTTCGCAGGTCTGCTTCTTCTGAGCAGCACCCTGGATAATGATTGTTGGTTTCTGCTTAATCATGGCCGCTATGTGATGGAACACGGCATTCCGCATATTGAACCATTCACCATACATGAAAATTTTTCTTTTGTCATGCAGCAATGGCTTACGGGAGTTATCTTTTGGGAAATATATAAAAGTTTTGGCATTGATGGATTGATGCTATTACTATATCCTGTGGCAATAATGAATATTTATGCTGTTTATCGCCTTGGTATGTTGGTATCGAATGATAATAAAGATGCAGCAATGGTTTTGTCAAGTATTGCTGGAGTATTTATATGTTTTCTATTTATAACAAATCGTCCGCAGATATTTTCGACATTGATATTTATCATTGAAATTATTGGATTGGAGTATATGCGGAAGAGTAGTGATAAAATCTGCTTGCTATTATTTCCCTTTTTATCGATTTTACTGATTAATCTTCATGCTGCTATGTGGCCGATGATGATTGTTTTTTTACTGCCGTTTTTTACTGAACACTTGGCTCGATATGATATTAAAGGGTATTTTGCTAAAGAAAAAAGGGTGGATTTATATTATCTTTGTGCAATTTTTGTTTTGATTGTACTAGCTGGTTTTGCTAATCCTTACGGGCTGGAGGCTATGACCTATGTTTTTCGGTCCTATGGTTATGATATGATTTCTAATATTGTAAGTGAAATGAGACCAATAACCCTTAGGTCAGGCTTGGGGATAGTCGTACATCTGTTATTTTTATTTGTGATTGCCATATATGTGCGGCACAAACTGCTGATAAGCCATATGTTGCTCACTGTGGGTACGATGGTGATGGCACTGTCGTCAAATAGAAGCTTGTATCTGTTCTTAGCTGTAGGGCTTTATCCTTTGGCTTATGTATATCGGGAATGGCAGGGATTTAGTTGGGAAAATACCGCTTCTCATGATTTGCGCTTACGAAAATTGCTCATTCTTATGATTAGTGGAGTTTTTGTTTGGACCATTGTCAAAAGGTGGGAATATATCTGTACGGCATTTGACTCTTTGGGGATAATAATCGTTTCTGTTGTATTTATTTCGTTGATCGTGTTTTTGACTGCAGAATGGAAATATGGAAGACTGCATTTTGTGGAGGATGTATTTCTGCGCTGTGGGTATGTTACAATAACCTTTATCCTATGTTTTTTTATCCTAATTTCTGTGGGGCATAAATTATTGGATTTTAAAGAGCCTTCAAACTCGGCAAAAGCTGTAGATTATATATTGAAACATGAGGATAGCAGAAATGTCCGGTTATGGACAGGGTATAATGATGGTCCATATCCGGAATTCCGAGGATTACGTTGTTTCCTTGATACGAGAGCAGAAGTTTTTTTACCAAGTAATAATAAACAAAGAGATGTATTTTATGAATATTACTCGTTAGAAACGGGAAAGACGGATTACCGGACATTTTTATCCTGGTATGATTTCAATTATATTTTAGTAAGTGAAAATAGTATTATGTATACCTATTTGCCAAGTGATGAAAATTATGAATTGGTACTGCATTATCAGACAAAAGATGAGCAGGAATTTTGCTTGTATCATGTGAAGGAATGAGGGAGCAGGCTGCCTGTCTGTAAATCTTTAGCCTCTCCTGCGCTGACTTCCACCACGCCCCAAGCCTTCCAGCACCACGCCATCCCAATCCACGGCTTTACGTTGCGGGCGACTTTTAGCACCTTGTAGTCCTTGTCAATGAAAATCGCGTCAATGGCAAAGCGCATAAAGCACATATGGATGCTGTTGCAGGGGGCGATTAAGAGGCCGTGGCCTGCAGGAAGCCGTTTGCGCAGCATCAGGCCGCGGAAGCGAGCGAAGAATGTATCGGCTGTTTCGATTTGTAATTGCATGATATCACCGTTTTCATAAAAGTTGTCGTGTATGTTCATTATACATGACAGCTTTTTTCATTAAAAGGAAAAATTATCATTTACGGCGAATACAAAATAAGATAAGATATTATCCGGGAGTGTAAAGTATGTTAAAAGAATGGAAGTTAAGTGCCGCTGCACCGGAAGCGGCTGATTTTGCCAGAGAATTGGGCGTGACCAAGAGTCTGGCCAATATATTATGGAATCGCGGAATATGCACCAAGGAGGCAGCAGAAGTATTTTTGCAGCCGGAAAAGCAGCCTTTTTATGACCCTTTTATGATGAAGGATATGGATAAGGCTGTAGCGCGGATAACAGCAGCCATAGATAGTGAAGAAAATATCATGGTCTATGGCGACTACGATGTGGACGGCATGACGGCCACGACTCTGCTTGTGCATAATCTCCGGGCTTTGGGTGCAAAGGTGGATTTCTATATCCCCCATCGCGAAAAGGAAGGGTATGGCTTTAACCTGCCTGCGTTGCAAAGTATTGCCGATAGTGGTGCCAAACTGTTGGTGTCTGTGGACTGTGGCATTGCTTCGGTAGACGATGTGGCGGCTATGGCAGGGAAACTGGATATCGTTGTAACCGACCATCATTTGCCGGGCGAAAAACTGCCGCCTGCTTTGGCGGTACTCAATCCCCATCGGGAGGACTGCCCTTATCCGGATAAAAACTTAGCTGGTGTAGGCGTGGCGTTTAAGCTCTGTCAGGCTTTATGGCAGGAAATGCATGGTCAAAGTTACGCGCAGGATTTGGAAATCGTGGCGCTGGGGACTGTGGCCGATATCGTGCCGCTTATTGGTGAGAACCGCAAGATTGTGGCGGCAGGACTCAAAAAGATGCGGAAATCGTCCTTTGCGGGAATGCGGGCCTTGGTTGAGGTTTCCGATATCCGCGACGAGGAGTTAAATACCGGTCATGTGGGCTTTCGGCTGGCGCCCCGGCTGAATGCGGCCGGGCGTATCGGTTCAGCTCGCAAGGGCGTGGAATTGCTGTTGACTAAGGACAGTGCGGAAGCAGAATCTTTGGCTATGGAACTGGATATGCTCAACAGCCAGCGGCAGACGATTGAACAGGATATTTTGGCCAAGGCCGAAGCGGAACTTGCTGGTGTGGATGTGAATAATCTGCCTGCTATTGTTGTGGCCGGGGAAAAATGGAATCCCGGTGTCATCGGCATTGTGGCTTCGCGGCTCGTGGACAAGTATTATAAGCCGACGATTGTCTTCAGCAGGCAGGAAGATGGCATTTGCAAAGGTTCCTGCCGCAGTATCGAAGGCCTGCATATGTATGAAGCCTTAACGGCCTGCAAGGAGCATATTCTGCAGTTCGGCGGCCATTCGCAGGCGGCAGGATTGTCGGTGAAGGCTGAGGAACTGGAAAACTTCAAACATGCCTTTGCCGATGTGGCGGCAAGCACGCTGACTCCTGCCGATTATGTGCCTAAGGTCAAAGTGGAAATGGAACTTTCCCCGGAGGAAGTCACCTTTGAACTGGTGGACGAACTGGCAAAATTGGAGCCGTTTGGCATGGCTAATCCTAAGCCGCTCTTTGGTGTGCGAGGGATTCGGGGCAGAGCGCCGCAGGCCATTGGCCGGGAGGGCCAGCACCTGCGCTTTCAGGTAGGTGCGGAAAATGCGCCGCTTACGGCTCTCTTGTGGAATCGCAGTGATTATGTGGGCATCATCAACAGTGAAGTCATTGATATGGTCTACAGTCCGGCAGTCAACGAGTGGCAGGGCAATTGCAGCCTGCAGTGCATGGTGGACAGCATTGCCCCTGCTGATGGGGAACGGATTTTCCCTGAGCGGGAACAGCTGGTGGCTATTTATAAATTTCTCTATCAGATTCAGCAGAATGAGGATTATATTCCCTATACCGCCGAGCAGCTTACGGTGGATTTCTGCAAGCGGGGCAGTCATATTTCCCTTTATACCATGAGCTTGGGCTTGCGGATTTTTCAGGAATTAAATCTTTTGCGCATGGACTTGCAGGAGAATTGTTATTATCTGCCCAAGGCCAGCGGGCGTATGGATTTGGAGAGTTCACCTACTTATCGAAATGGGCGGCACCGCTAAGGAATTTGCATGGGAAGGAGTCGGGAAGATATGAATGATAAAGATAAAGCACCAGTTACGATAGAGTCAATACTTGCGGCGGTGCGCGCCTATGAGCCGAAAGCCGATGTTGCCCTGATTCGCAAGGCGTATGATTTGGCTGCTGACGCGCATAAAGGACAAGTACGGGTATCGGGGGAAGAATACATTATTCACCCGCTGCATGTGGCGGAAATTCTCACGGAGCTGCATATTGATGATGTGACCATCAGCGCGGCGCTCCTGCATGATGTGGTGGAGGACACCATCTACACCAAGGAGCAGATTGCGGAGATGTTCGGCGAAGAAGTCGCCATGATTGTCGATGGCGTGACCAAGCTCGGCCGCATTAAATATAAATCGAAAGAGGAAGTCCAGCTGGAAAACTACCGCAAGATGTTTTTGGCCATGGCCAAGGATATCCGCGTCATCATGGTGAAACTGGCTGACCGCCTGCATAATATGCGCACGCTCAAATACATGCGCGAGGACAAGCAGAAGCGCATTGCCAAGGAAACCATCGAAATCTATGCGCCGCTCGCGAACCGTCTGGGTATTTCCAACATCAAGTGGGAGCTCGAGGACCTCTGTCTGCGTTATCTGGAGCCGGAAAAATACTATGATTTGGTAGAGAACGTCAAGCAGAAGCGCAAGGAACGTCAGGCATTCATCGATACCGCCATCGAGCAGATTGAGCAGAAAATCGGCGAGGCGGGCATCAAGGCGGAAATCAAAGGCCGCGCCAAGCATTTTTACAGCATTTACAAGAAGATGCTGCGGGATAAAAAGGATATCAGCGAAATCTACGATTTGTCGGCTATCCGCGTGCTGGTCGAAACCGTGCGGGACTGCTACGGGGTGTTAGGCGTCATCCATGCGATGTGGAAGCCAATTCCGGGGCGCTTCAAGGATTATATCGCCATGCCGAAATCCAACGGCTATCAGTCGCTGCATACCACGGTGATGACCCGCGGCTATCCCTTGGAAATTCAGATTCGCACCTTCCATATGCATGAGGTGTCGGAGTTCGGTGTCGCGGCACATTGGAAGTACAAGGAAAACGGCAAAGGCTCGACGGCGGGCGGTGCCATGGACCAGAAGATGAACTGGCTGCGGCAGATGGTGAGCCTGCAGCAGGAACTCAGCGACCCTAAGGAATATTTTGAAGCCTTGAAGGTGGATATTTTCTCCGATGAAGTGTTCGTGTTCACGCCGAAAGGTGATGTGGTGGACTTGCCCAAAGGCTCCATCCCCATCGACTTTGCCTACCGTATTCATACGGAAGTGGGTCATCACTGCGTAGGTGCCAAGGTCAATGGCAAGCTGGTGCCGCTGGAGCACAAGCTCAAAAACGGCGATATCGTGTCCATTGTTACGAACAAGGCCAATAACGGCCCGTCCCGCGACTGGCTCAATATCGTGGCGTCCTCGGAAACCCGCAGCAAAATCCGCTCCTGGTTCAAGAAGGAACGGCGCGAAGAAAATATCGAGCGGGGTATGGAGCTTATCCGCGAGGAGGCCAAGCGCTTGGGCTATGCGCCCAAGGAACTCTTAAAGGATGGGCGCCTGCTCGAAGTGGCCAAGAAGCTCAATATTCTGAGCGAAGACGATTTGCTGGCGGCTGTGGGCTATGGCGGCATTGCGGTGCATGGCATACTCACCCGTCTGGTGGAATTCCACAAGGAAGAAATCAAGGAAAAGACGCCGCTGGATGTCACGCAGATGCTGTCGGCTCTGAAGCGACCGGCCAACAAAGGCAAGAGCAAATCCAGCCATGGCGTATTGGTGGAGGGCGAAAGCGGTCTGATGGTGCGGCTGGCCCGCTGCTGCAATCCTATCCCTGGCGACCCCATTACGGGTTATGTGACCCGCGGACGCGGTGTGTCGGTTCATCGGACCGACTGCCCCAATGTGCTGGCCGATACCGACATCACGCGCATGATTGAAGTCAGCTGGGATGTGGGGCTTGACAAGCAGTACAAGGTGGAACTGGAAATCGTCTGCAACGATAGAAGCGGCATCTTGGCTAATGTTCTGGCTGTTCCCACGGAAATGAAAATCAACATTCACAGCATCAACGCCAACCCCAACCGCAATACCAAGACCTCGACCATCCTGCTGGGGCTGGATGTAAACAGCTCCACGCAGGTGAAGCAGATTATCACGCGTTTGCGCCGGGTAAAAGATGTTTACAGCGTCGTGCGAAAAATGGGCAGTAATGCCAATATGTAGTTTGTCATATAGGTAATTATCTGCTATAATGGGTTTATTTGATTAATCTAGTTTAGATGTGTGTTATAAGACGGAGAGAACGTACTATTCGGACATAGAAAGGATTGGTTTTATGGCACAGACATTTACAATGGACGATTTGCGGCAGCGCTTGCAGGCACGGCAGCACAAGATGACTCCCCAGCGCCAGACGGTGCTGCAGGTTTTTCTCGACCATCCCGGTGAGCATCTTTCGGCTGAGGATGTGCATGGCATCCTGCGGCAGGGCAAGTCGGAAATTGGTCTGGCTACCGTTTACCGCAGCTTGGAATTGCTGTCGGAATTGGAACTTTTGCAGAAGATGGAATTTGGTGATGGCTGCAGCCGTTATGAGGTCAATACGACTGACCCGTCCGAGCATCATCATCATCATTTGATTTGTACCACCTGTGGCGCGGTGACGGAGTTTGAAGATGATTTGCTCGATGATTTGGAAGCAGATATTCAGAAGAAGATGGGCTTTCATGTGCTCAATCATCAGGTGAAATTCTACGGTACATGCAAGGAGTGCCAAAGCAAAAATTGAAGGTAAGAACATTTACCCTGAATTCAAAAAAAGAAATAATCTCCAAAATCACCCGCGAAGTGCTGACGCTGTTCAAAGTGGAAATCGTTGGCCGGGAGGGAACGGCGGATTTAGCGCAGCTTTCGGTGGTGAACCAGCGCAGGGAAGTTCCTGCAGGTGCCCGTGAGGGCGCGAAGGTCTGCATGGAAACTACGCTGATGCTTTTTGGCGAGGACGGCGAATTAACGTGTTACACGCGGCAGGCGTGCGGCAAGGAAGATGAACTGGAGCGGGCGGCCGTAAACCGCACGATAAAGCTCAATCTCTACCATATCTTCTGTGAGGAACTGGGCTATGCGCCTGCCCCTTGGGGGATTCTCCACGGAGTACGCCCCACAAAAATCGTCCATCGCTGGATTGAGTACGGCATGGATGAGAAATCCATTGTCAAGCGTTTGATGACCGACTTTGCCTGCAGCGAGGAAAAGGCGCGGATTATCACGCCGATGGCGTTCCGTCAGCTGCCATTTTTGAGGACCTCGGACGAAAAGACCATCAGCATCTATGTGGGGATTCCCTTCTGCCTGACCCGCTGCCTGTATTGTTCCTTCCCGGCTAATGTTCTGCCGGGGAAAAAGAAACTCGCCGAGTTTATGACGGTGCTTAAAAAGGATATTGAGGGCGCTCGGGAAGCGGTGTCAGCTCACGGTTTAAAAGTACAGAATATCTATGTGGGAGGCGGCACGCCGACTGCCCTGCCGGACGCAGAATTCCGCACGATGCTCGGCTGGGTATGTGATGCCTTTTACCACGATACCTTAGCTGAGTTTACGGTAGAGGCCGGCCGCCCCGACAGCATTACGCCGGGAAAGATTGCAGCTATGCGCGATTTCAAGGTCACGCGCGTCAGCGTCAATCCTCAGACCATGCAGGAGAGAACCTTGAAGGTTATCGGTCGTCAGCATACGCCGGAGGCGGTGGCAGAGATGTACCATGCCTTGCGGGCGGCGGGCATTCCCCATATCAATATGGATTTGATTTTGGGCCTGCCCGGTGAGACGGCGGCTGATGTGGACGATACGCTGTCCAAGGTCACCGCGCTGAATCCGGACGATATCACCCTGCATGCGCTGGCGCTAAAACGCGGTTCCCGCCTCAAGCTCATTATGGAAGAACGCCATGTGGACCTGCCCGGCGCAGAGGAAACGCGTAAGATGGCGGAAGTGGCGATGGGCTATATGAAGAAGTTTGGCTATGAGCCATATTATCTTTACCGTCAGGGCTATATGGCCGGTGATTTGGAAAATATTGGCTGCTGCCATAAAGGTGCTGAAGGGATGTACAACATCCAGATTATGGAGGAACATCAGACCATTATCGGCATTGGCGGTGCCGCCACGAGCAAAGTGGTTGACTTTAAGAACAAGCGCATGAAGTCCTCCTTTAACGCCAAGGATTTAGTGACTTATCTGCGCGATATTGATATTTACATCGAAAAACGGCGGGCTCTTTTGGATGAAGCCTGCGCAAATTAATTAGGGGGAGTAAGACGAATGTTAACCAATGCCCCAAGAGGGACAAAGGATATATTGCCCGATACCGTCGGACAATGGACCTATGTGGAAGAAAAAATTCGTGACCTGTGTGCCCGTTATGGCTACAAGGAAATCCGCACGCCGATGTTCGAGCATACGGAACTGTTCCATCGCGGTATCGGCGAGGGTACGGATGTGGTGGACAAGGAAATGTACACCTTCACTGACCGTGGCGACCGCAGCATTACCCTGCGTCCGGAAAACACGGCTTCGGCGGTTCGTGCCTATCTGCAGAACAAGCTCTATGGCGACAGCAGCTTGACCAAGCTCTTCTACATCGGCTCCATGTTCCGCTATGACCGTCCGCAGGCTGGTCGTATGCGCGAATTCCATCAGTTCGGTGTCGAGGCTCTGGGCGAGTCTAATCCGGCAGTGGATGCGGAAATCATCATGCTGGCTATGGATTTATTAGGCGGTTTAGGACTCAAAGACCTTAAATTGTCCTTGAATTCCGTGGGCTGTCCGAAATGCCGTCCGGTGTACCGCAAGGTATTGCAGGACTTCTTCCGCGACAAGCTCGAAGATTTGTGCGATGACTGCAAAGACCGCTTTGAGCGCAGCCCGCTGCGTATCCTCGACTGCAAGGCTGATGCCGACAAGCCTTACATGGCTGATGCACCGAAGATTACGGACTGTCTCTGCGAAGAATGTCAGGACCACTTCCACAAGGTTCAGCACTTCCTGACGGAAGCTGGCGTGGAATTTGAACTCGATGCCCGTCTCGTGCGCGGTTTGGATTATTACACCAAGACCGCCTTCGAGATTAAATATCCGCCCCTCGGTGCGCAGAGTGCCGTTGCAGGCGGCGGCCGCTATGATGGACTCATTGAGGAAATCGGCGGCAACCCGACTCCGGCTGTGGGCTTTGCCACAGGCTTGGAGCGTGTGCTGCTGGCCTTGGAGAAACAGAATCTCCTGCCAGAAATGGACACGCAGACCGATGCTTTTGTGGTCGCCTTGGGCGAAGAGGCGCAGGGCGCAGCCTTTAAGCTCCTGACGAAACTGCGTCAGGCAGGGCTTAAAGCCGGTATGGACTATGCGGGCCGGAGCATGAAGGCCCAGATGAAGCAGGCAAACAAGGCCAATGCCCGTTTTGCCTTAATCATCGGTGAAGATGAAGTCAAGGAAGCTTGCGTACAGCTCAAGGATATGGCAAAGAGCGAGCAGGAGAAAGTTTCTTTTGATAATATAATTGAAAAGCTATGTGCTGAGGTGAAAGGTTAATGGAAACATTACAAGGCATGAAGCGCGACCATCATTGTGGCGAGCTCGTCGTGACCATGGTGGACTCATATTCGTGGATATGCGTGACCGTTCCGGTTTTGTGCAGGTTGTCTTTGATGAAGCCAGCATGGAAGGCGGCACGTTCCACAAGGCAGAATCCCTGCGTAACGAGTTCTGTATCGCCGTTCGTGGTACGGTACGCGCCCGCAGCGAAGAAACGGTGAACAACAACATCGAAACCGGTGAAATCGAAGTGGTCTGCACCGAGCTGCGCATTCTGAACAAGGCTAAGACGCCCCCGTTCTACATTCAGGATGGCATTGACGTAGACGAAATGCTGCGCCTGAAGTATCGCTATCTCGACCTGCGCCGCCCGGAAATGCAGAAGAACATCATTCTGCGTCACCGTGTGACGAAGATTATGCGCGATTACTTTGACCGCAACGGCTTCCTCGAAATCGAAACTCCGATGCTCTGCAAGAGCACGCCGGAAGGCGCACGTGACTTCCTCGTGCCGAGCCGTGTAAATCCGGGCGAGTTCTATGCTCTGCCGCAGTCCCCGCAGATTTTCAAGCAGATTCTGCAGGTTGCCGGCTTTGAAAAATACTTCCAGATTGTACGCTGCTTCCGCGATGAAGACCTGCGTGCTGACCGTCAGCCGGAATTCACTCAGCTCGATATCGAAATGTCCTTCAAGAGCCAGGAAGAAATCCTGACCATTATGGAAGAAATGGTTAAGGAACTCTTTGAAAAATCCATCGGTGCCAAGGTGGAAACGCCGTTTGAACGCATGGATTGGGATACGGCTATGGATAAGTACGGTTCCGATAAGCCGGACCTGCGCTTTGATATGCCGCTCATGGACATCTCCGAGTACGTCAAAGGCTCTGACTTCAAGGTGTTCAATGCCGTTATCGAAAACGGCGGCATGGTTAAGTGCATCAAGGTGGACGGCTATGCTGACATTCCGCGCCGCCGTCTGGATGAACTCGTTAAGTTCGTACAGATTTACGGTGCCAAGGGCCTTGCCTGGATTCAGTACAGCGAAGAAGGCGTTAAGAGCCCCTTCAAGAAGTTCTACAGCGATGAAACCTTCGCTAAGATTGCGGAAGCTACTGGCTCCAAGACTGGCGACCTGCTCCTCGTTGTGGCTGACAAGCGCCTCGTTGTTGACACGGCTCTCGGCCAGCTCCGTCTCGAAATGGGTAAGGAACGCAACCTCATTGACCCGGATAAACTCCGTTTCCTCTGGGTTGTTGACTTCCCGATGTACGAATGGAGCGACGAAGAAAAACGCTGGAAAGCTATGCATCATCCGTTCACGGCTCCGCGTGACGAAGATATCGAATTCCTCGCCACTGACCCGGGCCGCGTAAAGGCTAACGCTTACGACATGGTTCTGAATGGTGTTGAAATCGGCGGCGGCTCCCTGCGTATCTACAACGCAGACCTGCAGGAAAAGGTATTTGAATCCCTGGGCCTCACGCAGGAAGAAGCACATGCCAAGTTCGGCTTCATGATGGATGCCTTCCAGTACGGCACGCCTCCTCATGGCGGCCTGGCTTTCGGTCTTGACCGTCTGGTTATGATCATGGCTAAGCGCGCTTCCATCCGTGACGTAATCGCCTTCCCGAAGACGCAGAGTGCCCGTGACGTAATGTCCAACGCTCCGTCCGAAGTTGACGACAAACAGCTCCGTGAGCTGTCCATCCGTACGGCAGTGAAGAAAAAAGAAGCTAAGCAGGAAGAAAATGCTTAACTGATTCATAGAGTCCTGTTTTGGGGGATAGCTCCCTAACAGTGAAAAAGTCCGCTGACAATTTTGTCAGCGGGCTTTTTCGTTAAATTGCAGTTTGCCAGTACGTGCTGAATTTTTTTGTTACAGCTCAGTTTGGGCAGAGGTGGTAATACTTTTCGCCGTTGCACGAAATGACCCACAAGGAAATGTATGAGCTTTTTAGTCACCTGCGCC
>CACZIV010000013.1 GCA_902781305.1 Pseudoselenomonas ruminantium | reverse complement strand
ACTATTTCTGTATCGGAAAGTAAGTTTGCTTAGGTTGCTTAGATTTTTTATCGGTTTTTATCAACTTTTTATAAGTTATGCTTGACTGTTAAAAGCCTCTAAATTGTTTGCTCTTTCTCAGAGCTGCTCATCGCCTATGTTTGATACTATTCATTTATATTCTTTATTACTTCTCATAAATCCTCTATGTAAATCATATTGTCCATAAACAACCGAGAAAAGGCGGTCCGCTGACTTCGTTGAAGTCAGCGAATCGCCTTTTTATCCGCTATACGATTTCAAATTCCCATCTTATGTGGATGTAATTCACCATATTCATCAGTATGCTCTGCCATTGCATCCTCAAGAATATTCAAATCACGCCCCGTAACATCCTCGGATATCCATGCCCCCATAAAACTGGACAGGGAAAATACGATAATCATAATGGCCACCGGAATCCAGCTGCCCGTCATAGACGAAACTGCAGCTGCAGCAATAATGGGACCAAAACCAGTTGCTACCAGACCAGCAATTTCCTTGGCCAGAGAAACCATCGTCATGCGGTTTCTAGCACCAAATAATTCGGTAAGCGTTACATTTTCCATCGCAAACAAACCTTGTACGCCCAGATTCAAGCCAATCACAATCGCAATGGTCAACAAAACCGTGTCCTTGGTTTCTATCAATAACATCATCGGAATTGCATAAACAGCCATAAGCAGGGAAAGGATCATATACATCTTGCGGCGGCCGATTTTATCGCCCAGATAACCTACCAGGGGAATCGTAACAAAGGATACCAGCGAAGAAATAATATTGGCATCGGTGGCCACAGTCTTCTGTACGGCCAATACAGTCACCATAAAGCCTGCTAAATAGGTCTGCATCAAGCCGCTATTACCGGCCTGTCCAAAACGCAGGGCCAAAGCCACCCAAAAACTTTTTCCGGCAACCTTACGCGTGGGAGCGCTTTCCTGTTCAGCAGCCAGTGTTTCCTGACGTTCTGCCAGCAGGAGTTTCTTCTTTTCTGCCATAACCGGGCTTTCCTTAACGAACAGACGAATCAAGATTGCTACCAGCATGACCACAAACGATGCATAGAACGGAATCCGCCAGCCCCATGCCAACAGGCTTGCCTTATCCATGTTCATCAGGATTATCGTCCAAATCAAATTAGCCAGCAACGTCCCGGATGAAGTCCCCAGGCATACCAAACTTCCGATAAAACCACGCGTTTTCTTCCGGCAGAACTCGGCCACCATTACACCTGCACCGCTGATTTCTGCTCCGGCGCCCAAGCCTTGCACAATACGCAGTACAACCAAACCAATTGGTGCCAGCAAACCTACTTCCGCATAAGTTGGCAGGAAACCAATAAGCGTTGATGCCAAGCCCATAAGGGTAATCGTCACGAACAAAACCGTTCTGCGCCCGACTTTGTCCCCCATCCTGCCGAATACTACAGCTCCAACCAAACGGGCTACATAACCGGCACCATAGGTACCCATGGACATAATCAGACCAATTGCCGGGTCTGTATTGGGAAAGAAAATTTCCGTAAAGACAATGGCTGCAGCCAGAGAATATAACTGAAAGTCCATAAATTCCATTGCCGTTCCCAGCCAGCCGCTGGCTGCAACTTTTGCCATTTCTCCTGTGCTTATCTCATATTTGGTATCCTTTGTTTCCATGAAATATTCCACCTTTCAACAATGTTGGCCAAAACGTTTCATTGAGAATCTCTTTACTGGATAACCTGTTTCCTGCATCAGAATGTCAGGATAACTTTTAATGTATCTTCCGGATGTTCCTTGCCTATAGCAAAACCTTTTTCTGCATCCTCCATCTTAAAGCGATGGGTAATGATTGCTGCCGGGTCCACTTTTCCTGCTTTGAACCACTCGATAACCTCAGGGAAACGATGATTGTTCAAGCGGGTGCCAATGATTTCCAATTCCTTGCTCATAATATCGAGCTGACAGATATCCAAAACATCTTTGCTAAACCCCAGTACAACCACCCGTCCTGCAGCCGAAGAAAAATCTTTGATGCACTGCTTTAGCAGTTTCACATTTCCCGTGGCTTCATAAATGAGGCTGGCCCCTTCTCCCTGGGTAAAGTTCATCAATTCCGCCTGCACATCTGCTTTCCTACTGTTAATGACTAAATCTGCCCCCATTGCTTTTGCCTTTTCCAAGCGGCTATCCACAATGTCCATAATGGCGGCCTTAGCCCCTTTCATCTTTGCTACCTGCAGGATAATCAGACCAATCGGGCCAGCCCCGCATATTAGTACCGTATCGTCCGCCGACAAACGGCCACGATGTGCTACCTGCGCACCAATGGAGTAAGGCTCAACTGTAGCGGCAATATTCCAGGGAAGTTCCTGTGGCAGTAAATGGAGCTGCTGTTCGTCCACCGCCACATACTCCTGATAGCCGCCATCCTGATGAACCCCCATCACCTTTAACGAATGGCAGACATTGTGCCTGTTGCTGCGGCAGGCATAACATTTCCCACAGGAAATTACCGGGTCCACCGCCACATGTGCGCCTATCGCATACCCCTCTACCCGGGTACCAATCTCTACGATTTCGCCCACAAATTCATGCCCAACCACCCGTGGATACGTGGCAAAGGCATTCAGCCCCCGATAAATGCCCACATCCGAGCCGCAGATACCGGCAGCCTTTACCTTAACCAGTACCTGACTGGCGGAAATTTCAGGAATCTCCCGTTCCTCAATCACTATCTCATTGGGTTTGCGAACTACAACAGCCTTCATAACCAATTTACCTCTTTTCATTTATGCAGATAATTTATGCAACGTGCGTCGTACAGCTCCTGCTCCGGACAACATGCAAATAAAATCATCTTCCACCATCTTGGCCAGCCCGGCCTTATGCAAATCACAGCCCCACAATTCTTCCTGTTCCAGTATTTCATTCAGGCGTTCATGCACATGTTCAAGATGGCCCGGTTTTATCCCGCGCAGCTTCTCCTGCATAGCTGCCAGCAGTGGATCTGCGTTAGGCGCAAATTTCTCGCCTTTATCATCAATTCCCAACAGATACCTTAACCAGCCGGCATAGACCAAGGAAATCCCCTGCAGATTACGGATATCCAATTGAGCCGAATCACGATAAGCCCGCACGGTGTTGCCAAATCTTACAGGCAGCTTTTGAGAAGTATCACAAGCTATCCGCTGCGGCGTATCCGGAATATACGGATTGGGGAAACGCTGCTCAATACATTCCTTCAAAAAAGCCTTTGGTTCCAATACTTTGGGATTTTCCACTACCGGCAAGCCCTCCTGATAGCCAATCCGTTCAACCAGTGCACGCAGATCCTCATCTTTCATTTCCGCTGCAATGCTCTCGTACCCCAGTAGGCAACCAAAAATGGCCAATGCGGTATGCAAGGGATTCAAACAGGTCCCTACCTTCATTTGCTCTACCTTATCTACGGTTTCCCTGTCCGTAAAAATAACTCCCGCCTTTTCCAGAGGAGGACGGCCATTGGCAAAATTATCTTCAATTACCAAATACTCTGTTTTTTCTGCGTTGACAAAAGGTGCATACCAGCCTCCGCGGCTGCTTTTCACAAAGTCCATATCCTCCAGATTATCCTTGAGCAGTAAATCCCGGACGTATCCCGAGGGGCGGGGCGTGATTTTATCAATCATGCTGCACGGATAGGAAATTTTCCGGCTTACATACTCCACAAAGGCATCCGATACATAGTTTTGCTTCCGCCAGGCGCCGGCTACCTGCAAAACCATCTCCCGCAACACATCGCCATTATGTGCACAATTATCCAGGCTCAACAAGGTTACCGGCACTCCGCCGGCGTTAAAACGATGCAGCAACAGGGCAGTAAGTTTTCCGGCAAAGCTGTTCGCTTTTTGCGGCCCTTCTGCCAAGTCTTTTTGTACTGCTTCCAGCCACATGCCATTATCGTCTTTTGTTTTATAACCTTTTTCTGTTATGGTAAAACTGATAATCGCCAGTTCCCTGTCTGCTGCTATAGCCAACAATCTTTGCCAATCTTCATCGGTAGGAACCATTGCTAGGGATTCTGCGATGCTGGCTATAACTTCCTTATCCATCTGTCCATTTCCATGCATGCGCACCAGCACGCTTAAATTATCATGGGGAGCATATATCTTATCGATGATTTCCCGATTATTGGGCGCAGCTGCAATAATGCCACCTTTACACTCTCCCATATCCAAAAGTTTCTGTTGCAGCATGGCGATGTGTGCCCGGAAAATATTCCCTGGGCCAATATGGAGCCATACAGGATGCCGACGGGTATATTCCACCATTTCCTGATAATCATATGCAGGGATTCGTACACCTATCTTTTCCCATTCTTGCCGCTACGCCAAAGTTTCTTTCGTAAGTTTCATCGTTCATCACAACCTTTATGCTTTATCTGCTCTGCTGATTGCATCCCACAAGCCACACAAGTAGTTAGCCCCTAAAGCCCGATCATACAGGCCATATCCCGGTCTTCCCTGCTCATCCCAAATCATACGTCCATGATCCGGGCGGATAGGGCCGGTAAAGTTCACTTCATGAAGTGCCTTCATCATATCGTACATATCCAACGAACCATACCGGGACTTATGCGCCGTTTCATGGAATACCCAAGGCTCACAAACCTGAATATTGCGGATGTGCGCAAAAGCAACACGATCCTGTGCACCAAACCGGCGAATGATTGCAGGAATGTCATTTTGCAAATTTGCCCCAAGCGAGCCACTGCATATCGTAAGGGAATTACACGGGCTATCAACCAGTTTTACAATCCGCTCCAAATCCCGTTCCGATTTAACGATACGCGGCAAGCCAAAGACTGAGCAGGGCGGATCATCCGGATGAATCGCCATGCGGATGCCATACTTCTCGCAGGTAGGAATTATCGCCCGCAGGAAATATCCCAAATGGGAAAACATCTGTTCCTCATCCACACCTTCATAAGCCTCGAACAATGCTTCCAGCGACTTAAGGCGCTCGGGTTCCCACCCCGCCATTTTCGCACCTTTGCTGCCTTTCCGTATCTCCTCCACCATTTGCTGTGGGGACTTATCCGCTATCTGCCGATAATCAAATTCCATTGCTGTTGAACCATCAAACAGCGGTTTGGCCAAATCCGTTCTCGTCCAGTCAAAAACCGGCATAAAATTATAACAAACCACTCTTACTCCGGCCCGTCCTAACCGTTCCAACGTCCTGATGTAATTTTCAATGTATTTATCCCGAGTTGGCCGTCCCAATTTGATGTCTTCATGCACATTCACGGATTCGACGGTGCTGTAATCCAAATCATAAGCCTTAATCTGCTCAATAACAGCAGCAATCTTATCCTCCGGCCAGACTTCCCCCACCGGCACATCAAACAAGGCCCAGACCACGCCATCCATCCCCGGAATCTGGCGAATATGCTTCAGGCTGATACTGTCGTCTTCTTGTCCATACCAGCGAAATGTCATTATCATAAACCTTATCCTCCTAAATCCAACGCTTGATTGTTATAACACACAGCCAAGGTTATCGTTCTTTGCTAGGCAACTTCCATAAAGTGCTGCAATGTCTGACGATTGGGCAAGCCTTCATTATCGCCCGGCGACATAACCGCCAGCGCACCAATGGCCGTCCCCCGGCGTACTGCTTCCGCCAGCGGCAGCCCTTCCAACAGGGCCGAAATGATGCCTACAGCAAAGCCATCCCCGGCTCCTACTGTATCCACCACATGCTCCACATTGAAGGATGGTGCCGGAAAATGCTTGCCATTCTTCTCCTTTGCATAAGCCCCTCTGCTGCCGCCCAACTTAATCACCACAGCCTGAGCACCGCGCTGTAAATAAAAATCAGCAATCTGTTCCGGTTCCTCAAAACCTGTAAGGATTTTCCCTTCATTGAGCCCGGGCAGGATTAAATCTGCTTTGGCTGCCAAATTGTTCAAGGTATCCACCATGACTTTCTGCGAAGGCCACAGGGCCGGCCGCAGATTGGGGTCAAAGGATACGGTGCAGCCGTGAGCCCGCGCATCCTCCATCAATTTTTCCAAGGCCTGGCAACAGGAATCGGAAAGTGCCGCAGGTATTCCTGTAGCATGCACATGCTTTACGCCCTGCCAATCGATATTCTGCAAATTCTGCTGTTTAAAGTAGGAAAAGGCGGTATTTTTCCGGTAGTTGACCACCAAAGGATCTGAGCCATCCTGCGTTTTCGCCTTCATCTGCATGCCGGTAAGATGTTCCTCATCCTCCATCACATAAGCGGTATCAATGTGGTTTTCCTTGAGGAAATCAATAATGTGTTCCCCTAATGGGTCAGCGCCCACCCGGGACACATATGCCACATCATGCCCCAGCCTTGCAAGGCCAATAGAAAAATTCACCTCTGCGCCGCAGACACTCCGGGTAAACTGCTGAACGTCCTTTAAGGGCTTCGATTCTTCGGCAATAAACAGGCCCATGGCTTCACCGATGGTCAATACTTCCGGCATCTATATCATTCCTTTCTTCCTTCATTACACTCAGCTGGCCAGCAGATGCTTAACCAGCTTGCTTTCACCTCGCACCTCGCGGACAATGGCAGCAGCTTCCTTCACCAGCTTGGCAACAACCTTCCAATTTCCTTCATCCAACAGTGACTGCTTCACCATCCAGCTGCCACCGCAGGCCACAATCTTATCATCTGCCAGATACTGACGTACATTGTCCGGATTTATGCCCCCTGTCGGCATGAAGGACAGCCGGCTATAAGGTGCCACCACTGCCCGAATCATATTAAGCCCTCCGGATTGCTCCGCCGGAAAGAACTTGACAAAATCCAGTCCCAGACTGATGGCCTGCTCCATTTCACTAGGGGTCTGAGTGCCGGGAGCCACCGGAATATTTCTGCTCTGACAATATTTGACCACCGTGGGATTAAGACCGGGGCTGACGATAAATTTCGCTCCCGCATCAACGGCGGAATCAACTTCCTCGGTCGTAAGTACCGTACCCGCACCCACCAGCATTTCCGGACGATGTTTAACCATGGCAGCTATCACCTTGGCTGCAGCCTCTGTACGAAAGGTAACCTCAGCACAGGGCAGCCCATTATCGCAAAGCACATCCGCCAGCTTTTCAGCCTGTTCTTCATGCTCCATTACCACTACCGGAATTATGCCGACATCCCTGAATTTTTTAAAAATCTCATTCATCACTTACACACTTCCTATTCGCGCTGATTGCGTTCATTCGATTGTCCTTTATTAATTATTATTTTAATCGATTCACCTTGATAAGTAAATGTGTTAATCGTTCTTTTTCTTGTTGTTATAACCTTTTTATTGTTTTTTAATTCAAAAAAAATTGTGTTTATGCCATTTTATATCAGCATAAACACAATTCAATCATTTATCTTTTCTTATTGCGTTTTTGAAATTCTTTTGGAGATATCCCTTCATGCTTATGAAACATCTTAGAAAACTGGGCATAGTCCTCATAGCCCACCAACAGAGCTACTTCCTTACAGGATAAGTCCCGTTTGTTCTTCAATAACCCTTTAGCTTTCCCCATACGAAATTGCAGCAGATAATCCGTAAAGCTCATGCCGGTTTCCTTTTTGAACCGTCCGCCCAGATAGGAAGGAGACATATGTGCCACTAAAGCAATGTCGGACAACTTTACTTCATCCCTATAATGATCCTCAATGTAAATCCGCATGGATTCCACCAACTGATTGGAACCCCACTTGCGCTCCCGCAGATTCCCCAAGGTTTCCGGATGGCTATGATGCTTAAAGGAACTCACCGCTGCATAGATGGATTCTTCCATGGGAATCCGGTCAAATGTCGACCCGCCTATATAGCCCTGACAGCTGGTATTGCGGTAAAGATACTGCATATCCATCAATTTATTCGCGGGGCCGGCATAAACGAACCGCAAGATATCCGGATTGCGTGCTTTGCAGAGGTCAAAAATCTTCTCGGCCAGTCCCCGTGCCTCGCTGATACTTAAATGGCGTTTGGCACCCAAAAGTCCGCCCGCCGTCAGCCCCATATGAAAACAGATGATATCTGCCCGGGCTTCAATCATCTTTTCCGCTTCTTCCAGCGAAGTTACAAAGGCCATAGTCAAAAGCTCCAGCTGATTGGCCAGCCGTATGGCGGCTACCTCCCTGTCATAAGAATTGCCTTCCTCCTCCAGCGCCTCGCGGAAGGTGCCATCCACCTGTGCCAGCGTTGGCGAATTCACCACGCCGGCAAAACCGCTGTCCTTGATTTCCTGCAGATAGTCAAACAGCTTCACATAAGGGTCGCTGGCCATCAGACCAAAGAGCAGCGGTACATCCTGCACCACAGGAAATATCTCCCGCTTCCCCATATCCATCACGATTTGATTGCTGTTGCCGTAGCAAAAAAAACTGCTTAGGGAACTGCGGCCCATAATGCGAAACTTCCCCGCAGATAAAGCCAGCAGAATATCGGCGCCGCCCATAGCCGCAAGCTTGGCGGTCATCCCGGAGCCTACAGCTGCACCAATGATATGGCCGCCCACATTGATTTCCGCCCGCAGCCGGCGGAGGATGAATTCCTTGTCAATGTCCTTCATCTGCCCGCCCCCCTTCTCTGCAATGCTGCCCGTTTAATTCTATCCAAAGACCGATATTCCCGCATCTTTGTCGATAGGCCTTTTTCCGACTCCTCACCTTTGCCGGGGAAGAACGTGAATACCCCTGCTGCGGAAGGGATATTCTGCATGAGCTGCGCCGCGCCTTCCAAAGAATCCACCTGCTGTCCACAGCAGCCAATCAGAATATCCCGGCGTACCGCTCTGCTCTTTTCCATAACCTGTCTTAATTTGTCACAGCAGCTTTCAATGGATGGCACATCCCCTCTTTCCTGCGCTTTTTTCGTCACCAGGCCAAAGTGCAAAAGGAGCATATCAGCACCAGCACGGGCCATCGCCTCGCCCTGTTCGGCATCAAAGACAAAGGGACAAGTAAATAAATCCAGTTCATGTGCGGACCGAATCATATCCACTTCCACCTGATAGCCCATATTCGTGCCTTCCATATTGGCCCGGAAGCGGCCATCAACAATCCCCACGGTGGGAAAATTCTGTACGCCGTTAAAGCCCTGCTCCCTGAGTTTCCCCAAAAACATGGTCATTTTGCGGAAGGGGTCTGTACCGCAAACGCCGGCCAAAACCGGTATTTTACGCACAGCAGGCAGCACTTCATCACCGAGTTCCTGAACGATGGTATTGGCATCATCATAGGAAAGCATCCCCGCGAGCATACTGCGGCCTGCCCGCTGCAGCCGTCCTGTATGATAGAACGCAAGAAAATCGGCGCCGAGATGGTCTCCATGCTTTGCTATCTGCTCCATCCCTGTGCCGATTCCCGTTAATAATTTTCCATTTTCACTGCGTTCCCGAAATAAATCGACAATCTCCTGCCGGCTTTTTCTATACATTGCAACTGACCCCCACCTGACGAACAAATTAACCATTGTAATAAATTCGCCAAAAAAGGACACATTCCTGCAAAAAGGCAGTATTCCCGGCCTTCTTATCGAATCCCCAATGGCAGCCAATATGCCTCCGTTCCCGCAATTTGGTCCGGCGAGAACCGTGCATAGAGCGCACTGGGATTCTTCCCCAGCATAAAGCAGCTGAGCGTCCTATAACCGGCCTGCCGCCCGCTGTCCGTATCCGCCTCATAGAACTGCTGTTCCACAAAGCGCTGATACAGGAAGTCACGGCTGTCACGCCGCACGATATTCTCTGTGTCCACGTCCTTGCCAAAACGCACACCATTTTTATCGAGCACTTCTATGCCAGCACCTTCGCGCCCCCATATCGGCTTTTTGATCCAGCTGGTATCTGGTGCAATCCTTTCCTGCACAAAATCCCGGGCAAAGTACGAGGGCAGCATATAGCGGTCGATAATCTCCGACTCCTCTGCCGAAAACACCGGCGTGACACCTGCCGGCTGATTATTCAGCGCCCATACGAGTGCCTGAAAAGCCTTCGACTGCATGATGATGGCCTCCGGTGGATTGAACATCATAAACTTGCCATGCAAATAGCCGTCCATAAAATCCTTGCCCAGCGTGTCGCCCTCCGGCGTTCGTTCCTCAATCAGAATTTCCAGCGGGTGCAGACGATAGATGGCATTAGCTGTGCGCCCATCCGGCAGCAGAATAGAACCATCCGGCAATACCGCCAAATCATAAAACGACACAAACGTGATGGCATCATCAGCCTCTGTGGCCAATGTATTTTTCTTCATGGCATTCATCAGAAATTTCGTCGTAGCATAGTCTTCCTGATAATCATGGAAACAGGAAAAGAGGAACGGGTGCCGACGGTGAAATCTGCCTGTACTGATACTCACCCCCGGCTCAGAAGCCAGAAAAATCTCATTGAGCCAGCTGCAAAGCTTATCGTACTCCCCAAAGTTTGGGTCTTCTACGCCAAAGTGTGTGCAGGCTGTCATATTGCCATAATAGGCCTCAATCACGGCACAGGGTGTATCTGCATTAATCTCCACCATATGTAAATTCCCCTGCTTATCCAACACATAGTCAAAGCGGGAAAGCCATGAAGCAAGATGCAAGGGATTGTCCTTATGCAAATAGGGAATCAACTCCGGCGGAATCTCCAAATCCGCCAAAAAATTATCCCCGCACTTCTGGCAGACCGATACTGCCCGCTGAAATGCACCAAAGAGAACCTTGCTGATATACCGCAGTTCTGCAGCCTGCTCCCGACTGATGATTTCAATATTCTTCGTTGGATATTTATCTGCATAGCCCTCATATTCCACAAAGGGAAATATCTGACGGTCGAGCAAATTTCGCCAATCCTCCTGCAAAATAATCCCTCCATTATGATGATGCGCTGCGTGCACCTGCAGAGCCAAAACCACTTTTCGCACTCACCGATGATTTCGTATTTCCCGTTGCTGAGTTTTTCGCGGCAGCTGCTGATGATTTAGCAGCTGCTTTGCCCGCCTCACTGCTGTTTTTCGAACTGCTTCTGCTGCCGGAGCTGCTGCGATAATTGGACGAATTCTTGTCCTCTTTATCCTTTTTCAGCGGCCTTACCGGTTCACTGGCTACATAGCGTTTTCTATTGGCATCATAGTAACCACCATGACCGCCGCTTAACCCACGATGGATAAAATATCCTGCGGCCAGCCCCGCCAAAAGTCCTGCTGTACCGGACAAAAAGCTAAGACCGCCTTCATCGCGCCGGAAGGTAACCGAATCCCCATTCGCATAACGCGCCGTTTCTGTACCATCACCGTTATCATGGAGCTTATATTCCCTGCCCGCCTCATCGGTTAAAACGTCCCCGGCAAAATTTTCGTAGTCGTCACGCTCCTCCGCTTGCGGTACCTCCTCATCCCCACAACCGGAAAAGGACACCGTTGTTGCCATGACCGTAAAAAGAGCCAATGCTTTTGTCGTCCTTATACTTAACATGATTCACCAACTTCTTTCTTATGGGCTTTAAGATTAGCATAAAATATGTTTACATAGATGTCAAATATATCAAACAAAGCAGCACAAAAAAGTCGGGGATAATCATTCTTCACATCGACAGGCTTGTCCAATGCCAGGAAAATTATCTCCGACAATATATTTACTCGTTAACTTTTTTTTGCAATATCTCTTTTGCCATATTGAGCTGGGTATCTTCGTGCATATCCTCCGGCAGTTTCACCACGACATCCGGTTCAATGCCGATGCCGTCAATACATTTGCCGCTGGGCGTGTAATATTTGGCTATGGTCAGCTTGAGGCCATCCTCATGGAACAGGGGCACAACCACCTGCACCGAGCCTTTGCCGTAGGACTTCATGCCGACAATGGTTGCCGCTTCTCTGTCCTGCAAAGCCCCGGCCAAAATTTCCGAGGCACTAGCGCTGTTTTCGTCAATCAGCACCACAAGGGGCAGGCCGCTGTCCTCCAAAGTTGAATCAAAATCCTCACGACTGCCGTCACGCTGTACGACAGAAACCACATTGCCCTTGGGCACCAGCATATCGGCAACTTCCACGCAGCTCGTGATAAGGCCGCCGGGATTCTGCCGCAGGTCAAGGATAAGCCCGGTCATGCCGGCCTCCTTAAGCCGATTGTATTCGGCCTTAAACTCATCGCCGGTATTCTCGGCAAACGAGGCAATGCGGATATAACCCATCGTGCTGTCATCAAGGAGTTTCCCTTTTGCCGACGGCACTTTAATCATATCGCGCTCAATGGCATATTCCTTGTCTTCTTCCTCCGCGCGGTGAATCATCAGCTTCACTTCGGTACCTGCCTCGCCGCGGATATGGAGGGCCACTTCCTCAGGCTGGTACTCCGTCACCGGTGTACCGTCTACGGACATGATTTCGTCACCGACTTTAAGTCCCACTTTTTCGCCGGGTGTGCCTTCCAGCACCGACATAATCGTGACCTTGTCGTCCTTAAAGCCCATCGTGACGCCAATGCCGCCAAAAGTCCCTGCCGTATGCTCCTTGAGGGACTTATACATGGCGGTCTTCATGTAGATAGAATGGGGGTCGCCCAGCGATTTCACCATGCCGTCAATGGCACCGTCCATCAGCGTACTGCTGTCCACATTGGTGACGTAGCGCGTTTCAATCATGCGCATAACGCCGAAGAAACGCAAGAGGTCCGTGGTCTTTTCACCGCCCAGCCCCAATAACTTCATCAGCCCCATAATGGTCAGAACACTGGAAAAAAGTGCCGTCACCACGACAATCAGGGCTATTTTTTTCTTACTCAATCAATTTCACCTTCTAACCGGCTATCAGAGATAGCCATAAGGACTCACCGGTGAGCCGTTCTGACGCACCTCGAAATGACAATGGGGACCGGTAGAGTTGCCCGTAGAACCACAATAAGCTATGGTTTCCCCCTGACTGACCTGCTGACCGACAGAGGCCGCCAGCGATTGATTATGTCCATAAAGCGTGGTCACCCCACCGCCGTGATTGATGATTACCGTATTGCCATAGCCGGAAATCCAGCCCGCATATTCGACCGTACCTGCGGCGGCGGCAGAAATCGGCGTGCCGTAATCGGCGCCAATATCAATGCCACTGTGGTATTTCTGCGTGCCCGTAATCGGATGGGTACGCCAGCCAAACTCCGAAGTAATCGTGCCGCCCACAGGCCAAATCATGGAGCCATTGCCACTGGCGGTGGCCCCAGCTGGAGCATTCGCCATACTGCTGCGCCGCAGCATATCTTCAATCTGCTTGGAGGCCGCCATCATTTCATCATACTGGCGGTCAATCGTAGCCTTGTCGCTTTTCATCTGGTCAATGATGGCCTTGCGCTTGCGGACCTTTTCCTCCATGATTTCCCGCGCCTGCCGCGCCTTTAGCTCCTGCTCGGCCTTGGCCGCACGGTCTTTTTCCAGGCTCTTTTGGGTGCTTTCGATTTCCGCTTTTTCGTCGAGTACCAAATGCACCAAATCATAATCCTGCTTGATGACCTTTTTGAGCAAATCCATGCGCGTCATCAAATCGGAAAAATCCTTGGCGCCAAAGAGCACATCGAGATAGGAAATCTGCCCGTTGACATAGATATCGCGCACGCGGGCGCCGAGTTTCGTGCTCTTTTTCTCGTAATCGGCCTCCACCTCTTTAAGACGGGATTCATTTTTCTCCATGCGCTCCAAGGTTTCATCCAAAGCCGCCCGCAAGGTCTTGTGCTCGGCAATCGCCTCATCTGCCTCTGCATCCACCAGCCGCTTTTCCTCGGACAGGGATTCAATTTTGGACTGCAGGGCGTTGCTCTTGCTCTTTAAGTCCTCTGCCTTCTTGTCGTAACCGGCCTTATCATCCTCCAGCGAAGCATACGCCGTGGAGGCGGTCAAGATTACCGACAGCGTGGCAGCGGTTATTGTCTGCCATTTTTTCATCATATCAAACCTCAAGGAACCGTTTCAGCGAGAATGCAGAACCAATGGCACCAATCAACATCCCCGAAAGGATGATGGCTGCCGTCACATAATTCATAAAGGGATACTGCGGCATCAGCGGGAAAAACGCCAGTGTATTATAAATCTTTGCCGCCATTGCCGCATAGAAACTGCGCAGGGCAATGGCCGACAAAATGCCGCCGATACAGCCCAGCACAATGCCTTCCATCAGGAACGGCCAGCGGATAAACCAATCCGTCGCGCCTACATACTTCATGATGGCGATTTCCTTGCGCCGCGCAAAGACCGTCAGCCGGATGGTATTCGAGATAATGAAAATCGTGGCCCCGGCCAGCAGCAACATAAGCACCAGACCGAAAATACGCATCAGACGCGTGATATCAAAGAGATGTTCCACCACATCCTGCCCATACTTGGCTGACTCCACGCCTTCCATGCGCTCAATCGCCTTGGCGGCCGTTTCCACCATTTCCGGTGTTTTCACCGTCACTTCAAAGGAATCCGGCAGCGGATTCTTGTCGCCCAGCGCATCCAAAAGGTATTTCTGGTCGCCCAAACGCTCGGACAGGCGTTCCTTGGCCGCGTCCTTATCCACGAACTTTACAGTATCAATGCCCTGCATTTTTTCGATATCGCTTTGCAGGTCAATGCGGTCACTTTTTTTCACATCATCCTGCAGGTATACGCTGATCTGCACCTGTGATTCGAGCATGGATGCCATGCGGTTCATGTTCAAGACCAGAATCAAAAACACGCCCAGCACGAACAGCGATACCGCCACTGTGCCAATCGAGGCAAAGGACATCCAGTTGTTGCGCCGCAGGGAACGGAATACCTCCTGAATAAAATATTCACCTGTTCTAAGCTTCATAACCATATCCTCCCCGCTGCTGGTCACGGACAATGCGCCCGTCTTCGATGGCAATAACCCGCCGTTTCATGGTATCCACAATGTTGCGGTCATGGGTTGCCATGACGATGGTCGTGCCCGCCTTGTTGATGCGGCGGAAAATGTCCATGATATCCCAGCTCGTTTCCGGGTCAAGGTTGCCTGTGGGTTCGTCGGCAATCACAATGGACGGATTGTTCACAATCGCCCGCGCGATAGCCACACGTTGCTGTTCGCCGCCGGAAAGCTGCGAAGGGAAACTGCGGTACTTATCCCGCAGACCTACTACGTCCAGCACCGAATTTACACTGCGCTGCATCGTGCGGCGGGGTGCTTCAATTACCTGCAGAGCAAACGCCACGTTTTCAAACACCGTCTTGTCGGGCAGCAGGCGGTAATCCTGAAAGATTACCCCCAACTCGCGGCGCAGATACGGAACCTCCGAGCGCTCCATATGCACCACATCATGCCCGTTCACCAAAAGCTTGCCCTCTGTAGGCAATTCCTCCCGGAATAACATCTTGATAAACGTGGACTTGCCCGCACCGCTGGGCCCCACTACGAATACAAATTCGCCCTTCTTGATATCTACGTTGACATGGTTCAGGGCTACCACGCCAGTATCATAGGTCTTGCTGACCTCCCGCATTTGTATCATTAGGAAAAATCCTCCTGCTCTTAAATAGACTAACCCTTATTTTACCATAAAAGGACGGGGCAAGGCAAAATTCTCTATTTATTTTTGCGGACTTGTGCTTGAAATTTCACGACAAAAGGCGGAAGCTTGACCGGTCAAGATTGACTCGTCAAGCTTCCGCCCTTTTTTACTATTTTATTCTTGCCTGCTGATTTTCTTTCCGCAGCCGTTTATTTTCATACATGGCCTTATCCGCCCGCCGGGCAACGTCGATTACGGCGGGGTCAGTTTCGGGGTCGTACACGGCAGCCCCCATGGATATATTCGCCTGTTCCCACTCGTGTTCAGCCGAGGCGCGTATTTTTGCGCGCTCTTTGCGGAACTGGGCAAAGAGCTTTTCCCGATTACGGAAATCGTCATTTTCCAGAATGACGGCAAATTCATCACCGCCAATGCGAAATACAGGGCTGTGCTGGAAGGTGCGGCAGATTAACTGGCTGGCTTTTTTGATGTAGATATCGCCCTTGTCATGACCGTAAAAGTCATTGATGTATTTAAGGTTATCACAGTCGAAAACACCAATGGCAAACTCAGGCTTTTGGGCAGAATTGTCCAGCAAATCCTGTATTTTTTGCATATAAGCGCCATAGCCTGCTTTATTCCGCACAGCAGTCAGCGCATCAATATAGACCTTTCGATTGAGGGTATCGATATTCGTCTTGGTATTCTCTATCAGGCCCTTGAAGGTTCGGGTGAGCATACCGATTTCATCATCATCCGTATCATCCAAAACAACATCATAATTTCTGTCAGCAACCTGCCGGGCTGCGTTGGTCAGCCGATGAAGCGGCTGAGTGATACGGTCGGCAAAACGCATCATCACGAAACTTGACAGCAGCAGAATGATAAGGGAAAAGAATAACGTGCGTGAAATCAGTCCCTGCCACACGCTGTTGATTTCCCCAAAGGGTACCGTCACATAGAGCCGCATCCCATTGCTCAGCGGCATCCAGACAGCCTCCTTCTTGATGCCATTGAAATGATATTGTACATGCTGGTCGCCCTTGATCCTATCCGGAGAATCTATGGCTACTTTTTCCCCATACTGCAAAGTGGAATCCAACTGCGGATGGTAAATGACATGGGAATATTCATTGAGGAGAAATGCATAACCATTTTCAAAGAGCTTGATTTTTTCCACCTCATGGGCTAAGGTTTTATAATCGATTTCTATTCCCACTATGCCGACAAATTGCCCCTGACGGTAAACGGGGACGTTGTAGGAAATGACCCAGGCCCCCCAATTTTCGGTATGATAAGGTGGCAGCCATACGCCTTTTTTCTCGATTTTCGGAATCGTAAACCAGCCTATCGCGGATGTGTCGTTGGTATCATATTGGGTGATATCCGTTACTTCGTGTTCCTGAAAATCCTTGCCATTTTCCTTGATATACCAAAAGCCCGGATGGTCTTTCGAAAATTCCGGGTCAATGCGGAAATAATAGGTGAGGACACCATTGGTGTTATGCGCCATTTTACCGAACAGACGACGCACGCTTTCGACCTCATCCCCCAGCTGTTCAGGGGGCATCATTTCGAGGTTATCCTGTATTATGGCGGCGACCGTTTCTACCGAGCGCTCTACGCTATTAAAATAAGTCTCCAAATTCATTGCGCCGGTTGTGCATTTCAGGTGAAGCATCTGGTCCGCATCGCTTTTGCCCAAGGTTTTAATGGAATAAACGCCGATATAGGTAGCAACACTTAACGCTGCAATAATCGCACTTAACGTCAGTAAAATGAATTTTGCCCGTATCGAATGCATCCGCTCTCCCTCCCTCTTGCATTATCCCTACATCTATATTCAATGCCGAAAAGCAAAAACCTGCTAGCCACTAGGAAAATGCTAAGACTTTTTTTGATACAGCCCTTCCCCACGCCATATCAATACGCCCAGCGACAATATACCTCTGGCGCAGAGTTCGACACACATCGCCGCCCATACACCGGGCAGGGCGTAGTCGACAGCAAGGAAAATGGCCAGCGGAATGCGAATGCCCCACATGGCTACGAGGTTCAAGATGGTCGGCAATTTCGTTTCGCCCGCACCACGGAAGATGCTCGTGACGATGATGCCGGCGGCAAAAAGTGGTTCTGCCCAGGCTTCGATGCGCAGAATTTCCGTCCCCGCGGCGATAACCGCACTGTCTGCTGACAGCAGGGCCATCATCTGCGGCGCGAGGATATACATAACCACGCCCATGACCATCATGACCACCATGCCGAGACCGGCGCTGACATAGCCAAAACGCTGGGCAAGTTTGGCGCGCTTTGCCCCCACGCTCTGTCCGACCAAAGTCTGCGCCGCTGTGGACACGCCGATACCGGGCATATAGCAAAGGCTTTCCGCCGTGATGGCAAAGGAATTGGCCGCGAGCGCTACCGTCCCTAGCGGTGCCACAATGCAGGTAAAGGCCACATAAGCACTGCCCATGACAATCTGTTCGAGCACCATGGGAATACCCAAGGAGGTTGCCTGCCGCAATTCGCCCTGCCAGGGTTCGAGCTGTTCCCGCCGATAGTGCAGCTGTCGGGATTTTTTCAGCAATACATAGAGCATAGCGGTCATACAGCAGGCTTCTGCCAGTACCGAGCCAAACGCCACACCGGCTACGCCCCAATCGGCACCGGGCACCCATATGGAAAGCCCTCCAAACTCCACCACACGGGAAGGGAAAATCAGCAGAGCATTAAAGAGGACATCGAGCACGCACATCAAAACGCTGAGCAAACTGGGCACCTTCATATTGCCGCTGGCCTGCAGCATGGAAGCGGCGGCAAAATTTACCACAAGCAGGGGCAGCCCCAAGGCATAAATCCCCAGATAAAGTGAAGCATCGCCGGCAATATCCGCCGTCCCGCCCAAAAAGTATGGCAGCCATCCACTAAGGGCAGCACTGCCGCCCCCCATGACCAGACTGAAAATCAGCACCGCCCACAGGCCATGCCGCACAAGACTGCGTGCCTTCAGGTCTTCCCCGGCACCAATGGCCTGCGCCAGCTGAATGGTATAGCCCATGGACATGGCAAAGCATATCCCGCCGATAAGCCATGTCGTGGAATTGACCAAGCCGATAGAGGCCGCCGCACCGGCACCAATCATGCCCACCATCGAGGCATCAATATACTGCATCATCACCGTGGTGATTTTCGCCATAATCGCGGGCACACTGAGCTGCCAGGTCAGCAGCAAAAGTTCCCCAAAAGTAAAAGGTTCACCCTTGCGGATGCGCCCCAAAAGATTTTTCCGCATAAAATACTCCTTCAAGAAAAAATCCGTCCTCACACCAATGCAGAAGACAGATATCCAGTTATTTTAGCCGAATCCGGCTTATATTGCAAGGCAAAATGTCCTAAACCGCAATTTGTCTTTATGGCAATAATATTTCCCTTTCCGTCATTTTTATGAAAATTTATGTTATAATGTTTAAGTAGCTTTTTATTATCTTTATTTCAGATAGGGGGATAGTCACTGCGGGTCAGGCCGCAGTGGTATGAATTATGGCTAATAACAAAAAGCTGGGGATTATCGCCAACGATGAATGGCTGGCACCCTATGAGGACGCAATCCGCGGACGCCACGAACATGCGGTTTGGAAAATCAATCAGCTCACGCAAAACGGCAAAAAGAAACTCTCGGATTTTGCTACTGGACACCTTTATTACGGCCTGCACAAACAGGGACGCGGCTGGGTGTTCCGTGAATGGGCCCCGAATGCGCTGGACATTTACCTGATTGGTGATTTCAGCGACTGGCAGGAAAAGGAAGAATTCCGCTGCCATCACATTCCGGGTACTGGCGATTGGGAGCTTAATATTCCCGCAGGCAAAATCAAACACAAAGACCTGTATAAAATGAAAGTCCATTGGCGCGGCGGCGAAGGGGAACGCATTCCTGCCTGGGCTACGCGCGTAGTACAGGACGAAGAAACCAAGATTTTCTCTGCGCAGGTTTGGAATCCGCGCACGAAACATACCTGGCACGATGCCAAATTCAAGCCCACTACCGCACCGCTCCTCATCTATGAATGCCATGTCGGCATGGCACAGGATGCAGAAAAGGTCGGTACCTATAAGGAATTTACCAAGAATATCCTGCCGCGGGTCAAAAAGGACGGCTACAACTGCATTCAGATTATGGCCATTCAGGAACATCCGTATTATGGCAGCTTTGGCTACCATGTCAGCTCCTTCTTCGCCCCGAGCAGCCGCTGCGGCACGCCGGAAGATTTGAAGGAACTCATCGACACCGCCCACAAGATGGGTTTGGCGGTCATCATGGATATCGTCCACAGCCATGCGGTCAAGAACGAAGTGGAAGGCCTCGGCAACCTCTGCGGCGACCCCAATCAGTTCTTCTATCCCGGCGACCGTCACGAACATCCGGCCTGGGACAGCCTGTGCTTTGACTACGGCAAGGATGATGTTATGCACTTCCTGCTGTCCAACTGCAAATACTGGCTGGAAGAATTCCATTTCGATGGCTTCCGCTTTGACGGCATCACCTCCATGCTCTATTACAGCCATGGACTCGGCGAAGCCTTCATGAACTATGGCGACTACTTCAACGGCCATCAGGACGACAACGCCATCTGCTATCTGACGCTGGCCAACAAACTCATTCACGAAATCAAGCCCCATGCCATCACCATCGCGGAGGATGTCAGCGGCATGCCGGGGCTAGCAGCAAAATTCGAGGATGGCGGCTATGGCTTTGACTACCGCCTGGCCATGAACGTGCCGGATTACTGGATTAAGACCATCAAGGAAAAGAAGGACGAAGATTGGCATCCGTCCAGCATTTTCTGGGAAATGACCAACCGCCGCGCCGATGAAAAGACCATCTCCTATGCGGAAAGCCATGACCAGGCACTCGTAGGCGACAAGACCATCATCTTCCGCCTGATTGATGCCGATATGTACTGGCATTTCTCCAAGGACAACCGCAACGGCATGGTTGACCGCGGCATTGCCCTGCATAAGATGATTCGTCTGGTCACGGCCTCCACGATTAATGGCGGCTACCTGAACTTCATGGGCAACGAATTCGGCCATCCCGAATGGATTGATTTCCCGCGTGAAGGCAACGGCTGGAGCTACAAATATGCCCGCCGTCAGTGGCACCTTGTCGATGACCAAAAGCTCTGCTATCATTATCTTGGCGACTTCGACCGGGAAATGCTCGCCACCCTCAAGACGGTCAAAAACATTCAGAAGCAGCCGGTTGTCGAAATCTGGCACAACGACGGCGACCAGGTTCTCGCCTACAGCCGTGGCGACCTCGTCTTCGTCTTCAACTTCTCCCCGACACAGTCCTTCCCGGACTATGGTTTCCTCGTGCCCAAAGGAGAATACGAAGTCGTGCTCAACACCGATGCCAAAGAATTCGGCGGCAACGGGCTGGCTGACGACAGCGTTATTCACAAGACCAATTTCGACCCGCTCTACGAAAAAGACGGCAAGGAATGGCTCAAAATCTACATTCCTGCCCGTAGTGCCGTAGTTCTGCGGAAGAAGAAATAAGCAAACCAAAGGAGACTTTAACATGGCTTTTATTGAACCGAATCCGATTCAGGCAACCAACAAAGCAGATGGTCAGGGCACCATCACCATCGTGAAACTCTTGACACCGGAGGAACTCGACGGCAAGTGCGATATGTACGCCAAGGTCATCATCCCGCCCCTCTGCTCCATCGGGGTGCATGAACACCACGGCAACACGGAAACTTACCACATCCTTTCCGGCACCGCCCTCTACAACGACAACGGCAAAGAAGTAACTCTCGGCGCCGGCAGCACCACCTTCTGCCCGGACGGCGAAAAACACGGCATCGCCAACCCGTCTAAAACGGAAGATTTGGTGTTTATGGCATTGATTATCAAGAAATAAGCCTTTACGGCAATAAAAAACTGACAGGTCAGCTTTGACTTGTCAGTTTTTTTGTGCCCTATTCATTCAGTGCTCCTGCCAGCCGTTCGGCGAGCAGGGTATAGCGCTTGCGGGTTCTGTCGTTTTCTACGGCGGTATTGAGTGCCGCTTTGGTTCCCAACAGGATTACCTGCTTGCTGGCGCGGGTTACAGCGGTGTAGAGAAGATTTCTCTGCAACATGATATAATGTCCCGGCGTCAGCGGCAGGATGATGACCGGGTATTCACTGCCCTGGCTCTTGTGCACACTCATGGCATAGGCCAGCTGCAGTTCTACCAACTCATTTTTCTCATAGTCCACCTGCAAATCTTCGCTGAACTGGACGGTGATATGGTCGGACTCCACCGCGGTGATAAAGCCGATATCTCCATTGAAGACCATTTTGCTGTAATTGTTCTTGGTCTGCATGACCTTGTCGTTCAGGCGGAAGGTACGGATGCTGTTCTTGTATTCGGCCTTGTATTCAGCAGGCGGATTAAGTGCCTCCTGCAAGAGTTTGTTGAGGTTTTCCACGCCGCATTCCTGCCGGTGCATGGGCGAGAGCACCTGCACATCGGTCAGGGGATTCCAGCCCTGCTTGGGCAGAATCTCTTTGCAGAGGTGCACGATGTTTTGCGCGACTTCCGCAGGGTCAGCGATTTCCCAGAACTGGAAATCTCCGGCAGGTTTGCACAGCGGCAGCCGTCCGGCATTGATGGCATGGGCATTTAAGACAATGGTGCTTTCCTCATTCTGACGGTAAACTTCTGTCAAACGTACCGAAGGAATGACCTCCGAGCGCAAAATATCCTTGAGCACCGAGCCGGGGCCAACGGCGGGCAGCTGGTCTACGTCACCTACGAGAATTACATGACAGCCATCAGGCACCGCATCCAAAAAGTGCTGCATAAGCACAATATCCATCATGGACACCTCATCGAGGATGATGGCATCGGCCTCCAACTGCTCGTCTGCGTCCTTGGCAAACATCGAGGAACCATCGTCCTGCCGCCCGCCCTGCGCTTCGAGCATACGGTGTACCGTCATGGTCTTGCGGCCTGTGGCTTCCGCCAAACGCTTGGCGGCACGGCCTGTCGGTGCGCCCAACAGGATTTCCAGGCCGGCCATTTCCAGCATATCAATCATGCCCCGCACCACGGTGGTCTTGCCTGTGCCGGGGCCGCCAGTCAGCACGAGTATGCCATGCGTAAGTGCCGCCACCATAGCCTCTTTTTGGGCTTTGGCCAAATCAAGGCCAGTAAGTTCCTCCCAATGTGCCACCATGCCTTCGGGATTTTCCACATTGAGCACGTCGGCATAGCGCTGCAGATACAAGAGCTTGCGAGCAACTTTTTTCTCTGCCCGATAGAGATAGGGCGAATAGATAAGCGTCGTTCCGCCTACGGATTCCACGGCCAACCGTTGCAGTTTCAGCTGCTTTTTGAGCACCTCGCCCACGCGCAGCGGGTCTACACGCAAGAGTTTCGCCGTGCGGTCAATTAAAGGCTGTTCAGGAATGCAGCAATGGCCATTGGTGGAAATCTGCTGCAGGGCATAGTCAACGCCGGCCGCCACACGGTTTTCATCATCACCGGCCATGCCGAGGCTGGCGGCAATGGCGTCGGCGGTAGCAAAGCCAATGCCCTCCACTTCCTGGGCAAGTTTATACGGATGATTTTCGAGCACATCCAGGGCAAAGGAACTGTATTTCTTGAAAATCCGCGCCGCAAGAGCCCCAGACACGTTATGGCTTTCGAGCCAGAGCATGATTTCCCGCAGTTCCGACTGGGCAGTATAGGACGCGACAATCTTCTGCGCAGTCTTTTTGCCAATGCCCTCCACTGTTTCCAACAGTTTTGGCTTTTGTTCGATAATATCGAGCGTATCGGCGCCGAATTTGGCCACGAGGCGCTTAGCCATAGCGGGGCCAACGCCGTCAATAACGCCGGACGCTAAGAAACGCTCTATGCCTTCCACGCTGGTGGGCGCTTCCAACCGAAGACTTGCCGCTTTGAACTGCTGGCCAAAGCGGGGATGCGTAACCCAGGAGCCGGTAAGATGTACCTGCTGTCCAACCAGCGGCGGTTCACAGCTTACGGTCACGGTCACACGGCTGTTTTGTCCGCCAGGCTGCAAGCGAAAGACGGCAAACTTGCCATCTTCACTGGCAAAGATAATGCTGTCTACCAGACCTTCCAATTCTTCCTGTATGGCTTCAGGGGCAAAGCCCAAAGTTGTCTGCTGATTGTTGTTCTTGTATGCGGTCATGTTCTCGCTCCCTTCTGCCATACCGCAGGCTCATTATTCGCTGGCCACTAACCGTTCCCACTTGGCATAGCGTTCTTCGATTTCCGCTTCCTTGGCGGCGTATTCTTCGGCAATGCGCTGACTTTCTGCGGGGTCAGCCTGTACTTCCGGCTGGTTCATCTGAAATTCCAGTCCCTTTAATTCCGCTTCGGCCATGGCGATTTCCGCTTCGGCACGCTGAATCATTTCCGTGCGCTTAGCATCGCTCATGCTCTGAATCTTACCGGCTTCCGCCCGCTCCTTGGCGGCGGCTTTTTCGGCGGCGTCCTGCTGCTCAACGGCTGCAGGCTTTGCAGCTTTTTTCTCCGCATGTTTGGCGGCTTCTGCTTCTAAGCGCGCTTCTTCCTCGGCTTCACGTTCAGCTTCTTTTTTCATCAGATAGTAGCTGTAATTGCCGCTATATTCGGTAAGCATACCGTTATCGAGTTCCAGGGTGCAGTTAGCCACCTTGTCGAGGAAGTAACGGTCATGGGATACCGCGAGGAACGTGCCGGGATAGGCCATCAAAGCCTCTTCCACCGCTTCTCTGGCGGGAATGTCCAAATGGTTGGTCGGTTCGTCCAAAATCAGGAAGTTGGCGCCTGTAAGCATAAGCTTCAAAAAGGCCACCCGGGACTGTTCTCCGCCGGAGAGGTCGCCAATCTTGCGCAGGACTTCGTCACCATGGAACAGGAAAGCGCCCAGATAACGGCGGGCCTGTTCTTCGTCCACGCCATAGGTGTAGATGATTTCATCGAGCACCGTCATATCCATATGCAGGGTTTCATGCTGCTGGGAGAAATAACCAATTTTCACGCGGCTGCCGATTTTTATCCGGCCTTTGGCGGCTTCCAGCTCACCCACAAGAACTTTGAGCAAAGTGGTCTTTCCTGCACCATTAGGGCCAACGAGCGCCACACCGTCCCCATTGCGAATCAAGAGGGACAAGTCCTTAAACACCGGCTCACTGCCATAGCCGAAGGTAACTTCCTCCAGTTCTGCCACGCGCTGTGCACATTCAGGCGGCTTATGGAAGGCAAAGTAATTAAAGGACGCGGCTTCCGGTGGCAGCACAATGCGCTCCAGACGGTTGAGCTGGCTCTGCCGTCCTCTCGCCTGTTTGGATTTGATGCCTGCCTTGTACTTGCGGATGTATTCCTCCGTCTTTTTAATATGTTCCTGCTGTTTTTCGTAAGCGGATTTCAGCGCCTCCCGCCGGGCCGTCTTGACCCGCATAAAGTAGGTGTAGTTGCCCTCATAGCTGGTGACGGTATGATTTTCCAGTTCCACCATGCGGGTGGCCACCTTGTCGAGGAAATAGCGGTCATGGGAGATAATCAGCACACCGCCGCGATAGGTACGCAGGAAACCTTCAAGCCATTCAATCATCCCGATGTCAAGATGGTTGGTCGGCTCGTCCAAAAAGAGGAAATCCGGCTCCCGCAATAATGCCTTTGCCAGACAGATACGCGTCTTCTGCCCGCCGGAGAAATGTTCGACATTCTTTTGGAAGTCATCATCCGTAAAGCCCAGCCCATAGGCGACCTTTTTGATGCGGCTGTCAAACTCATAGCCGTTTAACTGCTCAAAGCGCTCCACGACCTTGCCATAGTTGTCCAAGAGTTCTTCTTCCCCTGCGGCAATGCGCTTTTCCAAGGAACGCTTGCGCTCGCCCAGTTCGATGATATCGTCAAAAGCACGGCGGAATTCGTCATAGAGCGTGCCTTCGCCAAAATCCGCCTGCTGCTGCACATAGCCGATAGTTTCGGCCGGGTCAAGCTGCACAGAACCGCCGTCAGCTTCCTCCTGCCCCATGAGAATCTTCATCAGGGTGGTTTTGCCCGCACCATTGGCGCCGACCAGACCGACCTTATCGCCGCCCCGCACTTCAAAATTCACATCATGGAAAAGTTCATCTATGCCAAAGGCCTTTTTCAGGCCGTTAACTTTCAATATACCCAAAATAAAATCTCCTTAAAGTATAGACAAAGACGGAGCTATGCTCCGTCTTGATTATTTCCTGTAATCCAGTCCGATATGCACCACGGCCTGATTGGAACTGCCCCCGTCCATAATCACACAGGCAAAGGGCATGCCATAGAACACATCCGTATTGCGGGTGGATGTGGTAATCGTGGTCTGCGCACGGGAACTGGTCTTGCCCGTTTCCACGCCAGAAATGATAAAGCCCTTGCGCTGCAGAATCTCTGCCACTTCAGCCGCAGCACCATTGATGCCGCTGTCGTTGATGACCATGACCGAGATTTCATTGGGCTTCATGGGTTCGGTCTTTTCCGGCTCCTTGGCCGTATCGGCCGTTTCCACCGTGCCATTGCTCTTGGACTTAGCCAGCAGCTGCATGCCCTTCGGCAGGGTGCCCATATAGGCGTCTTCATCTTTCTGCGCCCGTTCCTTATCTTCATCACTGAGCGTCAATTCCAACTGCTCAGCCATGAGTTCACGCAAGTCCGTGATATCGGGAATCCAATAGCTGACATCCTTGATATAAGCTGGCTGCCCCGGTACCATCTGGGCCGACAGGCCGTTATCGTGGATGCTTTTCATCTTGCCCGCAAATTCCACCAGCTCTGCCAAACTCATATCCGTCTGAATGGCGGATTTGATTTCTTCCACGAGTTTGGGCAGACGAGGCAGTACCGCCGGGGAAATCACCTTGGCAAGCACCGCCTTCATAAACTTCTGCTGGCGGCCAATACGGCCGATATCGCCCTCGCCGTCACGATAGCGCACATACTGAATGGCGCGTTTGCCATCCATATGCTGTTCGCCCGGATAGAGGTCAATCACGAGGCCCCCGTTATCATCCCAGGGGTCTTCGTAATACATGCGCTTTTCGACGTTGATATCCACGCCGTCGAGCGCATCAATAATCCGTTCAAAGGCCTTGGTGTCAATGATGATGTAATGGTCAATCTTCGTGCCCAGCAGTTTTTCCACGGCTTCCTGGCTCAGCTTGTGACCGCCATAGGCGTAGGCATGATTGATTTTCTCATAGTCATTGCCCTCAATCTGCACCCGCGTATCGCGCGGAACAGACAGCAGGGAGGCCTTTTCCTTGTCCTCGTCAAGCGCCGCGACCATCATGGTGTCGCTGCGCCCCACATCACCTTCCCGACGGTCAACGCCGAGCAGCAATACATGGGTGATATGCTCGTGCTTGACCAGACCACCGTCCAAAACAACCGTTTCCCCGCCATCACCATTATGATGCCTTGCCACCATCACGCCGGCTACTGCCACTAGCACCGCCAGCATAATGCCCAATATCCACTTTACCCGCTTATAACTGCGCTTTCCCCTGCGCCTTTGCCGCATGATTACCTGCTCCTCATTAATATATAGGCTAAAACTCAAAAATTCAACTTCCTAAGTATAGCAAAGATAAGGGGCAAAGTAAAGAAATAGGCCCGTATACCGCAAGAAAAACGCCCTGCGGGAGTTTTCCCGCAGAGCGCTGATTGGATTATGCGATTTTAATACGTTGCTACAGCGTCAAGAGCCTTGATGCCATAGGATTTTTCCACATGAACCGCCTGACCGCCGGTGAAGATTACCAGGCAGACATCCGAAGGTGCATTGGCTTTGACGTAGTCAAGGTCAACCTGCATGAGCTTATCGCCCTTCTTGACCTGCTGGCCCTGTTCTACGAAGGTTTCAAAGCCCTGACCACCCAGTTTTACCGTATCCACGCCGAAGTGAATCAGGAATTCCGTGCCGTCAGCGGCCTTCATGCCAATGGCATGCTTCGTGTCAAACACAAACATGACTTCAGCATCACAAGGAGCCACAACCGTACCATCAGAAGGAGCAATGAAGAAGCCATCGCCCATCATCTTGCCGGCAAAAGCTGCATCCGGAGCTTCCGTGATGGCATGCGCCGTACCAGCTACCGGTGCGTAGAATTCATGGTCGCCATGAACAGCTACCGGCGCTTCTTCCTGCACAGCAGGTTCTTCCACTACCGGAGCTTCTGCACCTGCTTCAACTTCCGGAGCTGTTGCCAGATATTCTTCCAGATTGGATTTAATCACAGCAACCTTCGGGCCATAGATGACCTGTACGCCCGTGCCCTTGACGATAACGCCGGAAGCACCGGTGGCCTTTAGGAGTTTCTGGTCAACGAGCGCAGAATCGGCTACCGAGCAACGCAGACGGGTTGCACAGCAATCCACAGAAGTGATGTTGCGCTTGCTGCCCAAAGCGCGGGCAATCGTGCTGCTCAATTCATCAGCGCCGTTTTCGCCAGCCTTGCGGGCATTGACATCGGCCTTGGTGTAGAGCTTGGTTTCTTCGTCATCCTCTTCGCGGCCCGGCGTCTTAAAGTTGAACTTCTTGATTAAGAAGGAGAACGCGAAGTAGTACAGGAAGAAATAGATGATACCAACCGGAATGATCAGCATCCAGCTGGTCTTGTCATTGCCCTGCAGAATACCGAAGATGAACAAGTCGAGAAGACCGCCGGAGAAGGTAAGACCTACGGCGATATTCAGGATATGGGCAATCATGTACGCTGCACCGGCCAGGATTACCTGTACACCGAACAGCAGCGGAGCAACAAACAGGAAGGAGAACTCAATCGGTTCCGTGATACCCGTGAGCATGGACGTGAGGGCTGCAGACAGCAAGAGACCGCCAGCCACCTTTTTCTTTTCGGGACGAGCGCAGCGGTACATAGCCAAAGCTGCACCGGGCAGACCGAAAATCATGAAAATAAATTCACCGGAGAAATACCGGGTTGCATCAGCACTGAAATGTGCCACATTCGGCGAAGCCAGTTGAGCAAAGAAGATGTTCTGACCGCCCTGTACGAGCTGGCCGTCAATCATCATGCTGCCGCCCACGCCCGTCTGCCAGAACGGCAGATAGAATACATGGTGCAGACCAAACGGAATAAGCGCACGCTTAACAATACCGAAAATCAGCGTACCGATATAACCCGTGCCCGTGACCACATTGCCGAGACCGAAGATGATATCCTGGGCAATCGGCCAGATAAAGGTCATGGCAATACCCACGAACAGGAATACCACCGTAGATACGATGGGGATAAAGCGGGAGCCGCCAAAGAAGGACAGCGCATCGGGAAGAACAATCTTATAATAGCGATTGTGCAGCATGGCTACACCGATACCGACGATAATACCGCCAAATACGCCCATCTGCAGGGACATGATACCGCAGCTTGCCGCAATCGTACCTTCGAGCACGCCCGGTGCGATGGAACCATCAGCCAGGATTTTGCCCGTCAGCTGCAGCATGGCATTACAAGAAACATGCATGACAAAGAAGGAAATCATCGCCGCAAGAGCCGCTACTTCCTTCTCGGCCTTAGCCATACCAATGGCTACGCCCACGGCAAAGATAATCGGCAAGTTGCCAAAAATCGTACCGCCAGCCGCACTCATAACGGTAAGCAAGGAGTGCAGCATCGTGCCATCACCAAAGATGGCTTCCAAACCATAGGTCTTGATAGTCGTGGGATTGGTAAACGAAGCACCAAGGCCCAGCAAAAGACCTGCAATCGGCAATACCGCAACCGGCAGCATGAAACTGCGGCCGACACGTTGCAGTATGCTAAAAATCTCGTCTTTCATTAGACACATCCTCTCTTATTCCCAATAAAAAAAGCATTCGTATGCATTTTTACAAAAGAAATTTGCATACAAAATGCCACCCATGAGAATAATTTTAATATATTCACTTGCGCTATTATAGCATAACCAAGACGAATACATCAAGTCATTTTTCACGTTTATATAAGTTTTCAGTATATTTATTCATTTACTGCTCAAATTACAAATTGCAGTTTATCGATGTTATTGCGAGACTGAACTTATTTGTTACAGCTCAGTTTGGGCAGATGTGGTAATACTTTTCGCCGTTGCACTAAATGACCCACAAGGAAATGTATGGGCTTTTTAGCCACTTGCGTTCGGACAGTCGTTCCACGGCGAAAAGCATCACCACCTCCGCCCTAAGTGATGTCCGTACAAACCGTCATTTTCGTAGTGATAAGCAGCAAGTACATCGATGTTCTTGTTACAGGAGCAACGAGTTTGTGGCAACAGGCTAAATCGCAGCTTCGGATAAATAAACTGCTCTCCCACCAAAGTTATCCGTGGCAATGGGCTAATCCGTAACTTGGGGCGAACGGGGGAGTGCTTTTTCTGTAGGAGCGACTGCCTGAACGCAGTGAAGGCCGGCCCGACGCAGGTAGCAACTAGAAAGCACGTTGAAAGACGCGCCGCCGGCCTGCCCGGCGCATATAGCTAAACAGCGATTTCTTTCAGGGAGGGTCGTTTAGCGGAATCAGAAAAAGTACTCCCCCGTTCGCCCCTGACTACGTATGTACAATATGCTTTTAGCACGAACTCCCCCACAAACTGCAATTTACCTAAAAACTCCGTTAGTGCATAACGTTACACACCAACGGAGTTTATCCATCAATATATTTTTTCCTGCTGCTTATTCCACATCCAAATCTGCCGTCACCTGATAGTAATCGCAGGCATGGGATGTATAATTTTTCACGTTAGCCTTGGAAATCATGCTCATCTTGAGGAAGGAGCAGAACACAAAAGCATGGTCATCGAGGACGACCTGCTGCATATCGAGCGCCAGCTGTGCACGCTTGGCGGGGTCAAACTCGCGGCTCAGCTGATTTTCCAAGGCATCGAGGCGGGCACTCTTGTACTTGCCCTGATTCTTCGTAGCATTGGAAGTTGCAAACACCGTGAACCAGTATTCCGGGTCGCCAGTCGGTGCCTGCACATTAGCCATGGCATAGACATCCCAGGCCTTGGCATCTTTAACCACCTGATTGTTGTCGGCGGTGTTGTTGATTTCCACCTGCATGCCGATTTCTTTAAACGTTGCCTGGGCAGATTCAGCCAGCAGCGGCAGTTCCTGACGGCTCGGATAGGTCAGCCATTTAATCACGAGTTTTTTGCCGTTCTTTTCGCGGATGCCATCGCCATCCGTATCCACCCAGCCGGCAGCTTCCAGTACCTTCTTGGCGCCTTCAAGGTCAAATTTCTCGGCCTTTACCTTGTCGCCGCCAAAGGCCGGGCCTGCGGGGAATACACCGTTAGCCGGGAAGCCATTGCCGTCCAAGAGCTTGGCCACGAAGTTTTCCTTGTCAATGCCCATGGCGATTGCCTGACGCACAGCGGGGTCAGCGCAGACCGAATCCGGGTCAAAGTTCATCTTCCCAAAGAAGCAACGGGAAGTGGAAATCTGGGAGATATTGTACTTATCATTGCGGAACAACGGATAGCTCTCATAGGCCATACCGTAAGCTGCCTGCACTTCGCCGGACTGCAGGGCGCTGGACAGCGTGTTGCCGTCTGTAATGGTGCGAATGGTAATCTTGTCGAGTTTCGGCGTGCCGCCCCAATAATGCTCATTTTTCTTCAAGACCAGATGGTCGTCCGTCTTGATATCCGTGGCAATATACGGCCCCGTACCAGCTACGATGCCCTTTTCAAAACCGGCATCCACATCAATGATACAGCCATAAGGGTCGCCAAGATAGTTTAAGAGTGCCGGTCTCGGTTCCGTGGTCTTGATGGTAAGCTCCTGACCATTAGCTTCAATAGCAGCAATCTTCAAATCCTGTGCCGCCCGCTTGTTATTTGCGATAAGGTGCTCAAGGCACTGCTTTACGGCTGCGGCATCCATTTTGCGGCCACTGGAGAAGGTTACATCATCCCGCAAGGTGAATTTCCAGGTAAGTTCGTCCACATTTTCCCACTTGGTCGCCAACCAGGACTGAAGCTCCATCTTGTCGGAGTACTTAATCAATGTTTCGCCGATACCATAGCGGATGCAGGCCCAGCCGGCATAGGCGTTATGCGGATTGACATCCGGTTCCTCGTTGGAGCTGTTAAAGGTGGTATCGCCGATAACCAGCGCCTTTTCTCCATTGCTTGCGGCCTTGTCGCTGCCACAGCCGGTCATTACACCGGCACTCAAGCCCAGTGCTAAGACTGCAGCCAACAGTTTTTTCCATTTCATTTGGTAAAATCTCCCTTCTCTATGAGAAAATCCAAAACCTGTCCATTGCCAAAAGGCTTTACAACACGCTGTCAATTAAATTTTTCGTATATTCTTCCTGCGGATTATTGATTACCTCATCCGGCGTACCTTCCTCCACTATCCGTCCCTCATGCATAACGATGACCCTGTCGCAAAAATCCTGCACCAGGGCGATATCGTGACAGATAAAGAGATAGGCAATGCCCCTGTCCTGCTGCAGGCGGTTGAGCAGAGATAAAACCTCGGCCTGCACCGTGACATCCAGTGCCGAAGTCGCTTCATCGAGAATCACAAGCTGCGGCTCAATCGCCAAAGCACGAGCGATTGCCGCCCGCTGGCACTGGCCGCCGCTGACCTCATGCGGATAGCGGTTGGCAAATTCTGGGCTCAGCCCGCATAGTTCCAGAAGATTCTCGGTCATTTTCTTTGCCTGCTCCCGGCTTTTGCCGTGATTGCGCAGGCTTTCGCTAATGCCATCCCCCAATGTACATCTGGGGTCAAAGCTGTCCACAGGATTTTGGAACACCATCTGCATTTGGGCATACGCCTTTTTGAGCTGCTTGCCCTTGGCCTGCGTAATCTCCTCACCCGCCAAAAAAATCCTGCCCGCAGTCGGCGGGATAAGGCGGGCAATCATACGGGCCACGGTGGTCTTGCCGCTGCCGCTTTCACCGATAATGGCCAGTTTTTCCCCTGCCGAAAGCGTAAAGCTCACATCATCCACCGCGACGATTTCACCGCCCTCCTGCCGGGGAAAAATCTTTTTAAGATGCCTGACTTGCAGAATCTTGTCCATAAGTTAATGCTGACCTCCTGAGCCTGGGCACCGCCGCCAACAGTTTTTGCGTGTACGGCGATTGCGGGTTATTTAAAATTTCCTTGGCTTTGCCGTATTCCATCACTTCGCCCTGATGAAGCACAAGCATGGTATCGGCCATCGCGCGAATGACGCCGATATTGTGCGTGACCAGGATAATGGCCGTGCCAAAGAGCTCCCGCGCCAACAGCATTTCCTCAATGACCTGTTTCTGCACGGTGACATCAAGGGCCGAAGTCGGTTCATCGGCGAGCAGGATTTTTGGCTTTAAGAGCATCGCCGCCGCCACCGCTGCCCGCTGCTGCATGCCGCCGGAAAGTTCAAAGGGATAACTTGCCAAAATGCGCTGTGGCTCGGCAAAGCCAAATTTATGCAGCAGTTCACAGGCTTCTATTTCCACCGCCCGCGCATCGGTATAACCATGCGCCGCCATCATTTCCTTAATCTGTGTGCCGATGCGGCGAATCGGACAAAAGCTGCTGCCCGCCTGCTGAAAAATCATGCCGATTTCGGCACCGCTGATTTTTTGCCGCTCCTTGTCGCTGATATCCGGCAAATCCAGCCCCTTGTAATAAATATCGCCGCGCGTCACCAGTCCCTCGCGGCCCAACATGCCCATAGCCACCTTTAAGAGCGTGGACTTGCCGCTGCCGCTTTCCCCCACAATGCCGAGGATTTCTCCCTCAGCCACGGAAAAGCTGACATCATGGACAGCGCGCGTGCCATTGTAGTGAATATCCACCTGTTCATAACGGATTATTTCTGCCATCTTTACCTCCGTTTCGGGTCGAGATAATCCCGCACTGTATCGCCGAGCAGATTAAAAATCATCACGGAAAAGAAAATCGCAAAGCCCGGTGCCAATGTCACCCAGGGCTGGGTGGGCAGGAGATTGCGCGTATCGCTCATCATACTCCCCCATTCCGGGATAGGCGGCTTGGCGCCCAGCCCCAAAAAGGACAGCCCCGCGAGTTCCATCATCATCGTGCCGATATCGAGCACCGCCGTAACGAGAATCGGCCCGGAGATATTGGGAATGACATGCTTATAAATGAGCTTAAAGGTACTGCTCCCCGCCATCTTGGCCGCCTGCATAAAGGGCTCTGCCTGCAACGCCAAAGTCTGGCTGCGCGCCAGCCGCGCATATTTGGGCCAGCTGATAGCCGCCAGGGCCAAAATCGCATTGTGCACGCCGCCGCCCAAAACAGCCGCGACAGCAAGCGCAAAGACCAGCCCCGGAAAGGCAAGAAACATATCCGACAGGCGCATAAGGACGGTATCGGTTTTCCTGCCCATCCAGGCACAGATAATGCCAATCAGACTGCCAAAGAGCGTAATAAAACTCACCAGTAATAAGGTCGAAAAAATACTGGTCTTGCTGCCTGCGATAACCCGCGAGAGCATATCCCGGCCATATCGGTCTGTCCCCAAAAGATGCTCGGCTGACGGTGCCGCTTTCGTCAGGCTCATATCCTGCATATACGGGTCATAGGGGCAGAGCTGCTCACTGAAAAACGATGCCACAACAAGCAGCAGAGCCAATCCGCCAAAGAAATACATTTTTTTCTGCAAAGTATTTTTCTGCACATTTTGCAGGCGAATCGTTGGGGCTGCTGACTGACTCATTTCCCATTCCCCCCCAGACGAATCCGCGGGTCAAGCTCGTGATAGAGCAAATCCGCCACGAGATTAACCAGAACATAGATAATCGCCATCCACATCACATAGGCCTGAATCACGGGATAATCGCGCATATTGATGGCATCTACCGCGAGTTTCCCCACGCCGTCCCACATAAAGATACTCTCGACGATGGCTGTACCGCCCAAAAGACTGCCAATGGAAAGCGCCAATAATGTCATAATGGTCAGCATCGCCGCCTTCATCACGTTTTTCCAGAGAATAACACTGTCGCTAATTCCCCGTGCCCTTGCCCCCAGCACATAATCCTTGCCCAGTTCTTCGAGCACCGCCGAGCGCACCTGCCGCATGTATTTGGCCGACATGGCTATAGCCAGCGTAAGCGTGGGAAGCAAAGCACTTTCCAAGTCCGTACCGCTCGAAATCACCGGCAAAATCCCCAGCTGAATGCCCAAAAACTCCATCAAGAGCATGGCGACAAAGAAATTGGGCATGGCATTGCCCATAAAACTGCCAAAGCGCAAAATTAAATCAACCGCGCGGTCATGGCGCACCGCCGCCAATATGCCGCAGGGCAGGGAGATAAGCACCGTCAGTACAATGGACAGCCCCGTAAGCATAAGCGTTGCCGGCAGTTTTCGCAGGAAAGCCGTGAGCACATTTTCCCCCGTGACGAAGCTAATCCCCATATCCCCATGCAGCATGGCCCAAAGCCAGTTTACATACTGCTCACCAAAGGACAGATTAAGCCCTAAAGCCGCCTTGCGCTCGTCAATGATTTCCTGCGCCACTTCCACGCCGCGGTTGCTGTACATTTCCGTCACGGCATCACTGCCGGCCATATACATCAATAAAAACGATAAAAACGTGATTCCGAACAGAATTGGTATCAGTTGTATTAAACGCTTAAAAGCATAGTTCATGCCTGTTATTGCCCCCCATGCAGATAATAATTTAATCATACAAAATTTTTTCCACTTTTTTAAGCCCCATAGGGGGATACAATCTTTGGGGCGGGCACCGATAAATTGCAGTTTGTCGGCGAGTTCAGTTCGTGGTAAAGGTATCCTGTTCATGCGTGGTCAGGGGCGAACGGGGAGTACTTTTTCTGTTTCCCGCTAAACGACCCCCTCGCAAAATAGAGCTGTCCAGCTACCCGCGCCGGGCAGGCCAACGGCGCTGCTTTCAGCGTATTTGCTTAGCTACCTTTTACAGGGGCCGGCCTTCACTACGTTCAGGCAGTCGCTCCTAACAGAAAAAGCACTCCCCGTTCGCCCCAAGTTACGGATTAGCCTGTTGCCACGTACTCGTTGCTTCCGTAACAAGAACATCGATGAACTTGTTGCTTATCATCACAAGATCGCCACATATGGTACATACATAACTTTGGTGGGAGAGCAGTTTATTTAGTCAAAGCTGCGATTTAGCCTATTGCTGCGAACTCGTTGCTCCTGTAACAAGAACATCGATGTACTTGCTGCTTATCACTGCGAAAATGCCGTCTTATACGGAAATCGCTTAGGGCGGAGGTGGTGATGCTTTTCGCCGTGGAACGACTGTCCGAACGCAGTGAGGACTGGCCCACAAACGGCGGCGCAGGTGACTAAAAAGCTCATACATTTCCTTGTGGGTCATTTCGTGCAACGGCGAAAAGTATTACCACCTCTGCCCAAACTGAGCTGTAACAAAAATCTTTCAGCATGTACTGGCAAACTGCAATTTACAAAAACTCCCCTGACGCCTGCTATTGCACACATCAAGGGAGTTTTCACTTCAAAACCTTACATATTCCCGCAGCTTGGCAAAATCAATATAAGTCGGTGTATCAGGATTGCGGGAAAGATAATCCTGCCGGTCTTCTTCTGCGGGCTGAAAACTTTGCAGCTTTTCAGCCAGTGCATATAATTTACGCGCCAGCTGCGGATTGCTGTTGGGGTCATTGACCGTAAGCTGTGCATTGCCTACTGCCGGGGCTTTGCCACGATTGGCAATGAAGTTTAAATGCAGCTGTATCTGCGGTTCATCTTCTGCCGCCGTGTAGAACACCCCGGCCCTGTACATTGGCCCTCTTGCCTTGCCCTGTCCATCCGGGATATAGGGATTGACCACGGCAAAGAGGATATCCAAAAGCTTGGATATATCCATCTTTTTGGGATTGTAAATTACTTCCACTCCCATATAGGCCATAACCTTCCCCGATACCACATCCGCATAAGCTGCCTCCTTTTCCCCATTGATATAGCCCGTGCGGGTTGTCACCACTCCTGGAAGATGGGCAAAGACTTCCTGCAGTTCATGGAAATCCCCGCCGGAAAAGTAGATTTTCTTGGTATACAAATACTCACCCCTTTTCCTGTTCGGGATGGAAGATATCCACCTGACGGTGCGCCGCCCGCTCCACATCAAAGAGCTTCACGAGCTCGGCCACCGCCTGCGTAGGCGAAATCGTGCCATCGAGCACCGCCTCACGCACCTCCGGCATTCTCCCCGTAATCACCGGGTCTTCAAAGAACAGATTGTGCAGATGCTCGTCAATCATGCTATGCATCCAGTCCAGGAGCTGTCCATCCCGGCGCTTATCCCAGATGCCGCTCTTTTGCGTATTTTCCCGAAAGCCCTTGATGACTTCCCAGAGTTCTTTTAAGCCCGTCTTTTCAAGGGCCGAACACATATAGGCATGCGTCGGCCAGCCCGGAGTTGCCGGGCGAATGTATTCGAGCATCCGCTCATACTGGCCCCGCGATACCTTTGCCTTGACCAAATTATCCCCATCGGCCTTGTTGACGACAATGGCATCGGCCAGTTCCATAATCCCCTTCTTGATTCCCTGCAATTCATCCCCGGCGCCAGTGAGCACCACGAGCAGGAAGAAATCTACCATTGAGCGCACGGTGGTTTCTGACTGGCCCACCCCAACGGTCTCAATGATAATCACATCATAACCTGCCGCCTCGCACATCAGCATGGTTTCACGGCTCTTGCGGGCAACGCCCCCCAGCGTCCCGCCTGCCGGTGAAGGGCGGATAAAGGCTTCCCGCCGCCGTGACAGGGTCCCCATCCGAGTCTTATCCCCCAGTATAGAGCCCTTGGTGACGGAACTTGTCGGGTCGACGGTCAGCACGGCAACCCTATGCCCCGCATCACAGAGCATATTGCCGAAGGCTTCAATCATGGTGCTTTTGCCCGCCCCCGGCACACCGGTAATGCCAATGCGCAGGGCTTTGCCTGTATGCGGCAGCAACCGTTGCAGCACCCTTTGCGCCTTGGCAAAGTGGCGGGGGCTGTTGCTTTCAATCAGCGTGATGGCGCGGGAAAGCGTCATCCTATCCCCCTTTAAAACCCCGTCCACATAGTCATCCTCGGACATAATCAGACGGCGTTTGGGCTTCATCCTTCCGCTGGTCAAGGCGGGATTGATATTGCCCACGGTGGTATCCTTGATGCCTTCAATGCCCCCCATAACCGAACAGGCAAATTTTTCATTTGGTTCCTCTGGCACCCAGCTGGGCTTTGATGTACTGTATTTTTTCTCCATCATTGCCTCCTTCAAAAAGCCCTCCCTCAATATGCAGGGAGGGCTTGTCGGTTATTCTTCGGCCAGTTCCTCCTTGGCCCGGTCAATCAGCAGGGTCAAGAGCTTAATGCCGGCCTCCGGGATATTGGTGCCCGGTGCAAAAATAGCCACCGCACCATGCTCATAGAGATTGTCGTAATCCTGTACAGGAATTACGCCGCCAATGCAGACCATGATATCCTCACGGCCCAGCTTTTTGAGTTCGTCGACCAGTTGCGGCAGGAGCGTGTTATGTCCGGCAGCGAGCGAACTGAAGCCGACCATGTGCACATCGTTATCGACAGCATCCTGCGCCGTTTCTTCCGGCGTCTGGAACAGCGGGCCCACATCGACATCCCAGCCCATATCCGCAAACGACGAGGCGATAACCTTCTGACCGCGGTCATGGCCGTCCTGGCCCATCTTGGCCACGAAGATACGTGGGCGGCGGCCCGTGAGTTCTTCAAATTCATCCGCCATGGAACGCGCTTTCTCCAGTTCCGTCTTGTCGGTGAACTCAGAGGAATACACGCCCGAAATGGTATGGATAACCGCCTGATAGCGGCCCGAAACCTTTTCGACGGCATCCGAGATTTCGCCCAGGGATGCGCGGACTCTTGCGGCCTCCACAGCACATTCGAGCAGGTTGCCGTTATCGCGGCTGTCAGCCGCTTTCGTAATCGCTTCGAGGGCCCGGCGCACATCATCCTCATTGCGTTCACGCCGCAATTTTTCGAGGCGTTCCACCTGTGCATTGCGCACGGCGGTGTTGTCGATGGCGAGAATTTCCAGCGGATCTTCCTTTTCGAGACGGTACTTGTTCAGGCCCACAATCGTTTCGTTGCCCGAGTCGATTTGCGCCTGACGGCGGGCAGCGGCTTCCTCGATACGCATCTTGGGCAGGCCCGTAGAGATGGCTTTGGCCATGCCGCCCAATGCCTCGACTTCCTGAATATGCGCCCAGGCACGGCGAATGATTTCGTTGGTGAGCGCTTCCACATAGTAGGAACCGCCCCAGGGGTCGATAATCTTGCAGACGCTCGTTTCGTCCTGAATGTAGAGCTGCGTGTTGCGCGCAATGCGGGCCGAGAAGTCGGTCGGCAGGGCGATGGCTTCGTCGAGCGCATTGGTATGCAGGGACTGGGTGTGGCCGAGAGCTGCACCCATGGCCTCCATCGCCGTACGCGAGATATTGTTGAACGGGTCCTGCGCCGTGAGCGACCAGCCCGAAGTCTGGCTGTGGGTTCTGAGCGCCATGGATTTGGGGTCTTCGGCGCCAAAGGACTTGACAATTTTGGCCCAAAGCACGCGGGCCGCCCGCATCTTGGCCACTTCCATAAAGTAGTTCTTGCCAATCGCCCAGAAGAAAGACAGACGCTTGGCAAAGGCATCGACCGGCAGACCGGCCTTGATACCCGTGCGGATGTATTCGAGACCATCGGCCAGCGTATAGCCCAATTCGATATCGGCAGGCGCCCCGGCCTCCTGCATATGGTAGCCGGAAATCGAAATGCTGTTGAATTTCGGCATGTATTTCGTCGTGTACTCGAAGATATCCCCGATAATGCGCATGGACATTTCCGGCGGGTAAATATAGGTGTTACGCACCATAAATTCTTTTAAGATGTCATTCTGTATGGTGCCCGCCATGATTTTCTTATCCACGCCCTGTTCAACGCCGGACTGGATGAAGAAGGCGAGAATCGGCAATACCGCGCCATTCATGGTCATGGATACGGACATCTGGTCAAGGGGAATCCCCGAGAACAAAATGTTCATATCGAGCATCGAGCAGACCGACACGCCAGCTTTACCTACGTCACCGACCACGCGCGGATTATCCGCATCATAGCCGCGGTGCGTCGGCAGGTCAAACGCAATCGAAAGGCCTTTCTGACCAGCGGCCAGATTGCGGCGGTAGAACGCATTGGATTCCTCAGCCGTGGAAAAGCCCGCGTACTGGCGTACCGTCCAGGGACGGAACACATACATGGTCGAATACGGCCCACGCAGGCAGGGCGGAATCCCACTGGCAAAGTCCAGATGGTTCATATGGTCGTATTCATCATGGTTGTAGAATGGCTTTACGGGAATATGTTCCATGGTACGGCGGGTAAGGTTGTCAAACTCAGCCCCGGCCTGTGCGGAAAAGAGTTTTTCCCACTCGCGCGCGTCGGCTCCCGTCGGTTCCCGCAGGCTCATTTGGGTAAAGTCAGGATTTTGGTAGCTCATTATGCAATCATCCCTTTCTTCTGCTGCAGGAGCTGCAGGATTTTATAGCAGTTGGCCTTGACGGAAATATATTCATCAATACCGGCTTCATTGTAAGTTTCGAGCAAATCCTTCGGTGCGGCACCGGCTAAGAACACCGTCGCCTGGGGCAGCACCTCATGGAGTTTTGGTGCGAGCTGCGGCACGATTTCCGGATAATTGGCATCCGTCGAACAGATAACCACGGCATCCGCGCCGGATTCCTTGGCGGCCTGCGCGGCTTCTTCCACGGTCGGGAAGCCATTATTGCCGAGCACCTCAAAGGCACCAACCTGCAAAAAGCCCGTGGTGAAATCAGCTCTGGCCTTATGCTGCGGAATTGGGCCCATATTGGCGAGGAAAATCTTCACATTATCGTGATGCTCGGCCTTGTAAGCCTCTGTGGTCTTGCGCAGGGCTTCAAAGCGTTCACTCCAACGGTGCGGGGCAATGGCCGTAACCGTTTCGCTTTCCTTGCCCGCTAAAGCTGCGGCGATTTCGGCCGTCGTGGCACCAGCCTGTGCCGCTTCGATAGCCAGGCTGACCAGGCAGCCTTCACCAGTCTTTAAGGCCGCGAGTTTTTCTGCCTTAAAGGCTTCGTCGATATCGGCCAGATAAGCTTCGACCTGTGCCGTGCGCTGTTTTTTGTTCTCCTCCACATCTTCAGGACGCGGGTCAAGCAAGGTTTCCGTCATATTCGGGTACATATTGTTGCCCACAATGCGGTCCTTGCGGGTTTCCGCAGCCTTGAAGCGGGCGGCAAGAATGGCCGCAATCTCGCTCTGCGGATAGCCTTCCTGCAAAGCGGCGAGCATACCACCCTTGCCTTCGATAACCTGGAACTCGGCCCAGACTTTTTCCTTCATCTGCTTCGTGAGCGTTTCTACGGCCCAAGAGCCACCAGCCGGGTCAATCGGCTGCAACAGGCCAAATTCCTCTTGCAAAATAATCTGCACATTCCGCGCAATGCGGCGGGAGAATTCATCCCCCTTGCGGATGGGTTCGTCAAAGGGCGAGCTTTCAAAGGAATCCACGCCGCCCACGACACCGGAGAAAATCTCCGTCGTATTGCGCAGCATATTCACATAGGGGTCATAGACGGTCTTGAAGAACAGCGCCGGGCGTGCATGGATATGCATGCGCTGCGCGTCCTTACTGCCACCGAAGGCCTCGACAATCTGTGCCCAGAGCGGACGCAGGGCGCGCAGTTTGGCAATCTGCAGGAAGAAGTTTGCCCCCATGGAGAAACCAAACATTATCTGTCCGGCCGCTTCGTCTATGGTCAGGCCGCGTTCGAGCAAAGCCCGCAGATAAGCTACTGCTGTAGCCAGCGTATAAGCCGATTCCTGCACATCATTGGCCCCGCCACGGCTGTACACATCACTGCGCACAAAGACCGTTTTGAGTCCCGGTGCATGTTTCACCGCCCATTTGGCACACTTCGCCATATCGCAGTAAAGGCTTTCGCTATCCTTGCTGTTTTTGCCCTTGGCCGTAAGTTCCCCTAACGGGTCAGCGCCGACAATGCCGCGGATTTTCGTCAAATCCTGACCAGAAGCTTTCAGCGCCCCGGCAAAGAGCGACAACATCGGCAGCGCCGATTCTCCGGCATAGAGATAGACGGGATATTTATCGAGTTTCAAGCCATTCAGAAGGGTGTGCATATCGTCCAAAGTCGTCACCGACACGCCCTCGTCCCCAGGAGCAGCGGCCTTGCGTACATCTTCGGCCTTTAAGCTCGCGCTGTCCAGTTTGATATGATAGATGGTCGAGCCCTTCTCCTGTTCATGGCGCAGAAGCTCGTTATTTTCCTCCGGCAGGGTTTCATCACAGACCTGGGCAATCCCCCAGGGCTTGCCCACATACCCGCTGGGCTGAGCACCTCGCAGGTAGTCCCCCATTCCCGGGAAAGACTCTTTGGGCAGAATGTCCTCCGTATCCTTGCGGAAGTACATGGGGTCGAAGGTGATGCCCTCATAGGTTTTGGTATACATCTTCTTTTCAAAGGGCGCCCCTTTGAGCAGGGTGATACAGGCCTCTTTCCACTCCTCATAACTAGGCGGAGTGAACTCATCAAGTGGCACATCGGGAAAGTCCGTCTGCTGCTCGGCCTTTTTCAAGATGGCCTGCAAATCCAGCTCGCCAGTTTCATTACTCATAGCACAGCCTCCTCTTGTCTTGTGAAAACCCGCGCACCAAAAAAGGCAATCCATCTGCGAAATACAGATAGATTGCCCTCTACTTGCGCACAAAGTCCCCACGCTTAGATTCAATCCCCTACCCATCGCTCGCAGGCACGACACGAAATTTCGCATCACGGTGATGTCAGAACAGGCAGTTCTCCTGGCTCGGTTTCATCATCCTGCATCGCCTTCCCAAGGTACGCATTTCTACCCCAGTGACAATATGATGCAGGACTCCACCTTACAGTGGCGGGACCGCTCCGGCTTATACCGGATTCCCTATTAAGTCCGTAGGACACCTGTTCCCAAATATATTTAAGCCTAATGCTAATATTAATACTAATTATTAAATTTGTCAAGAAACTCTGACAAAATGGCCTGGTCTTTTCTCACACATTTCTCTCCCTAAAGGCTGACGGGTATCGTAGTCGAGTATTTGTTTCTGCCGTTCATAAAGCGGGTCCGGCACAGGTATTGCGGAAAGCAGCGCCTTGGTATAAGGGTGCTCCGGATGACCAAAAAGTTCTTCCGTAGGCGCTAGTTCCACGAGCTTGCCTTTTAACATTACGCCTGTACGCTGGCTGATATAACGCACCACAGACAGGTCATGGGCAATAAACAGCAGGGTAAAATTATACGCTTTTTGTAAACGCTGCATCAGGGAGATAATCTGCGCCTGTCTGGAGATATCCAGTGAGGCAATCGGTTCATCCGCTACTAAGAGTTCCGGCTGCACCATCAAGCTGCGGGCAATGGCTGCGCGCTGACGTTGGCCACCAGATAATTCGCCCGGCAGCTTGCCTGCTAATCGTTCCGCCAGTCCAACCTGCTCCATGAGTTCAGCCATCCTGCGCCTTATGGCCGGACTTTTGTAATCCTGCCCTTGAATCCGCAGGGGTTCTAAGATGATTTCGGCAACGCTCATGCGCGGATTTAGCGCCGCCGCCGAATCCTGAAAAATCAGCTGTACCCGTGGTTTTCCCCTTCCACCAAAGACCAGTTCACCCGCAGTCGGCTGGTAAATTCCCGCAATCATCCGCGCTACCGTGGATTTTCCACAGCCCGACTCGCCGACCAGCCCCAAGACCTCGCCTCGGCGAATGGTCAAATCCAATTCATCCACCGCCTTGACCGTCAAATTCTTATGTATGTAAAAGTGCTGACTGACCTTTCGCAATTCAAGCATAATCGCATTGTCCATTAATTGTATCCTGCCTTCATCGATATTGGCGGCTTAATATGGGGTGCCCGTTTGTCAAGCAGCCAGGTAGCCGCCGCATGTGTAGCCGAAAGCTTAAAGAACGGCGGCATTTTCTGATAGTCAATCGCCAGTGCATAGGGATTACGGCTGGCAAAAGCATCTCCTGCCGGTGGATTGATCAGCGAGGGCGGCATGCCGGGAATGTATTTTAGCTCACCATTCTCCCTTGCAAATGCCGGCAGGGAGGATAACAGCCCCCAGGTATACGGATGGCGCGGCTCATAAAAAATTTCCTCAGCCGTTCCCACTTCCACAATCCTGCCTGCATACATCACCGCGACCCGGTCGGCAATTCGTGCCACACTGCCCAAATCATGCGTCACAAAGACAATGGCGATATTGGTCTGCCGTCGGATAGCCAAAAGCAAATCTAAAATTTTGGCCTTGACCGTCACATCAAGCGCCGTGGTGGCTTCATCGGCAAAGAGCAGACGAGGATTAGCCGCCAGAGCCGCCGCAATCACACAACGCTGCCGCATGCCACCGGAGAAAAAGTGCGGCTGCAAGTCAAAGCGCGCTTCCGGTTCCTCAATCCCCACCATCGAAAGCATTTCCAAGGCCCGCTGTTTGGCTTCCTGACGCGTCATCTGCTGATGCTTAAACAGGACTTCCATAATCTGCTGGCCAATGGGCATTGTGGGATTTAGTGTTCCCAGCGGGTCCTGAAAGATCATGGACATGGTGCCGCCCCGCAAGGCACGCATTTCCCGCTCCCCATAATGCGTAATGTCCTGGCCGCAGAGTTTTATGGTGCCTTCCTTGATAAAGCCATTTGACGGTAACAGATGCATGGCGGCATGACAGGTCACCGTCTTGCCACAGCCAGATTCACCTACCAGACAGAGAATTTCCCCTGCCTGCACCGATAAATCCACGCCACGCACAGCCTCTACTTCGCCCTCCAGGGTGGCAAAGCTGACCGCCAAATTTTCCAATTCCAGTATTTTTTCCGCCATTTTTCCACCTCCTGTTTATACAGCATGGCTGGCCGTCATACCACGGCCAGCCATCGCAACTTGTCTTAACGATTAATCGTCCAGTCTTCGATATTCCACATCACACCGACGGCATGATGCCCCAATACCCGCTTAGTATCCAGCCCCTTAACGGCCGAATTGCTGACGTAATTACCATCGAGATACGCTACGAGCAGCACGTTGGGATGCCGGGCATAAATATTTTCAAATTCACCGTAAAGCTGCAGACGCTTGGCCGGATCAGCCGTGTGACGGGCTTCTTTGAGCAGCTTGTCTACGGTGACATTGCTATAATGCATGGTGTTGTCACTGCCGCCGGTCACGAACTGGCCATAAGCCATATCCGGGTCAAACTGCGTGGCAAAACCAGCCAGGAAACCATCATAGCCCGCCTTCCAGTCAAACTTCGTCACCAGCACAACCTCCATTTCCACACCGGCTTTTTTCAGCATGGAGGACATAAGATTGGCAATATCCACACGTTCTTCTTCGTAATCACGGGTCTGAATACGGAAATGGAACCGCTGACCGTTGCGTACATAGATGCCGTCTTCCCCTTTTTTCCAGCCCAGAGCTTCCATGGCCTGGGCAAATTTATTCAGGTCATAAGGATAGATATCGGCCGCCTTATTACTGCCCAGCGGATTATTCTGGATGGGACTGTACGCAATGCTGCCCTGCCCATTGAGAACACTGTCCACAATGGCCTTCTTGTCGATTGCATAATTGAGTACCGCAATGGAATCGCCATTGGCTTTCCAGAACGGCGCATTCATATCCATGGAAGCACCGCGATAATCTGCGGTTTTGAAATCCCAGTTGGTGAACTTATCCTTGCCACGGAATTTAGCTGCATATTTCGCATTGAGCCAGGCCAAATCCGCTTCGCCTGCTTCCAACATGGTCGCCTTGGTGCTTTCCACGGCTACGGTCTTGTAGATAATGCGTTCGATATTGGGCACCTTGCCGTAATAGTCCTCGTTACGCACAAAGGTAATCATACCGCCGTTTTTGTCCCAATCCACGAATTTGTAACGGCCTGTCCCCACAGGCTTCTGATTGAACGCAGTGGTATTCATATCCTGACCGGCCAGCAGATGCTTGGGCAGGATGCCAATCGTGAAATACCCCAGCATATTGGCGCAGTATTCCTTCAGCTTGATTACCACCGTATAATCATCCGGCGCCGTAACGCTTTCAATATCCTCGTAATTACTCTTCACAGAGCTGGAAAGCGTCTTATCCTTCGTCAGCACATCGTAGGTAAACACCACATCCTGCGCCGTAAATTTTTCCCCGTCATGCCATTTTACATTCTGCCGCAATTTGAAGGTGTAGGTAAGATTCCCTTCATCAAAACTGTAACTTTCTGCCAAATCCTCCACAGGCTTGCCATTGCCATCGTACTTCATGAGGCCGGAGAAGACCAAATCCCCCACCTCATCATGGGCGCTGAGCACAGGATTGATGGTGCTCTCATTTTCCCCGGCATAGACCAGCGTATTTTTCAGCTCGTTTTTCTCCATGCCCGCACCATCCTGCTTGCCACAGCCCACAAGGCTCAGACACAAGAGCAGCGACACTGCCAGCGCTGCCCAAATTTTGCATTTCCGCATAAATAATTCCCCCTCATATGTCCTATATATGAATTTTAGTAAAACCTCACAAATGGCTGGGCTGACGGTTGACCTCCCGCCGCAAATAATCGGCCACATTGGTGATACAGAGGAGCGTCACCACGAGGAACAGCCCCGGAATCACAATCACCCACCAGGTATTCATAATCAGCGCCCGATTAGCCAGCGACAACATACTGCCCCAGGACAATACATCCACCGGCAGGCCCAGGCCCAAAAAGCTCAGCGTGGATTCCATGGTAATGCACGTGCTGACATTGGACACCACCACGAACATGATGGCCGACAAAAAATTGGGCAATAGATGATGCCACATCACATAGAAGAAACTGCCCCCGCTGCTGCGGGCATAGAGCACATATTCACAGTTGCGAATCTGCCGCACCTCACTGCGCACAATACGGGCCATGCCAAACCAGCCCGTAATCCCGATGATAAAGGACAGCGTAATGATATTCTTTTCCGGAATGATGGCCGAGAGAATCAACACCATGAGCAGTGTAGGAATACTGCCACCGGTTTCGGCAATACGCATCATCACCGCATCTGCGCGGTCGGGAAGTGTGCCGCTCAAACAGCCATAAATCGTGCCAATCAGTGCAATAATCGCCGCCCCGAGAAGGCCGATAGCCAGCGAAGTCCGCCCGCCATAAAACATGATGGAATACAAATCACGCCCCAGCGCATCTGTTCCAAAATAAAATTCTCCATTTGGCGGCGTATTGAGCGCCGTCAGATAAAAGCCGGCCGGGTCGTGATTCGCCACCCAGGGTGCCAGCAGACAGCTGGTGACAATCAAGCCCAAAATCAGCATGGACAGAACAGGCTTTTCCCTGCGTGGAATATTTCCACGATTTTTCTTCTTCTGAATCTTCTCATTACAAGCTGCGGCGCCAACTACGGCGAAAAGCTCATTTGCCGTTCCTGCTCCCTCTACCATCTTACCGCCTCCATATCCTTCATGCGCGGGTCGATTTCCTCGTTGATGGTTTGCGCCAGAAAACTGCTGACAAACACCGCCATCCCCGTGAGCAGTACCGTAACCATCAGCAGGTTATAATCGTGGTACTTGGCACTTTCCACCGCCAGATTGCCAATGCCCGGATAATTGAATACCGCTTCCACAACCACCGTACCGCCGGTAATATGCGGCACGGAAATGGCCATGATGTTGACGATGGTGGGTGCCACATTGCGCAGGCAATGCTTCCAGACGATTTCCGTGCGGGTGCAGCCCTTAGCTTTGGCAAAAAGGATGTAATCCTTGCGCACCTCATCGAGCAATTTGTTACGAATCATATACGCATAATACCAAAGGTGCGTGGCCACCATGACGAATAACGGCATAATGAGATGCTGAATGCGGTTGAGGACATCCCCCTTCCGTCCCACATCATAAGCACCGCTGCTGGGCAGCCAGCCCAGATTGACACTAAAGACCAGCACCATCACCACCCCCAGCCAAAAGCCGGGGATATAATAAGACACTGTACCGATTTTGCAGATGGCTTTATCCACAAAGCGCTCCTCATACAAGGTACAGAACACTGCCAGCACCGTAGCCAGACCAAAGACAATAAGATAAGCCAAAAAGCCCAATAGCAGGGTGTTGCCTAAAAGCGGCTTCATCACCTCCAGCACGGGCATCTTGTACTTAAAGGACAGGCCAAAATCACCTTGTAACACCTGTCCCAGCCAATGCACATACTGGCTGATAAGCCCCGCATCCAGTCCGAGCCGCACTCTGGCCGCATCTTTTTCCGCCTCCGTCATGAGTTCCAGCGCATCCCCATAGAAGGACTGCAGCGGGTCGCCGGGCGCTAACCGCGCCATAAAAAAGACGATGATCGACAGTAGAAACATGCACAAAACCAGCAACAGCAGCCGCCGAACCATCCGCCGTCCTATTCCTTCATGATTCACCCTCCCCACCTCCAAAATTCAGATTACGCTATAAGCATACCGAATCCCGACTCCGATTTTAAGCCCCCCAGGGGGATAAAAATGCAAAAAACAGCAGTGAATTGTAAAAAATTCACTGCTGTTTCCTGCATATGTTATCTATCCAAAGATTTTACCTTGGTGGAAATCACCGTCATAGCGATGCAAAGGCACGCTAAGGCCACACCCAAGCCCATCCAGCCATTACCGGTAAAGCCGTCCACCACATAGCCGATAAGCGAGCAGGTCGCTACCGTCATCACGTAGGGCAGCTGCGTGCTCACATGGTCCAAATGGTCACACTGCGCACCAGCTGACGCCAGTATCGTGGTATCGGAAATCGGTGAAGCATGGTCACCGCCCACAGCACCGGAGAGGATAGCCGCCACACAGATGGTCAGCATCTGCGAGTCGGCGCCTACAACAGCTACCGCAATAGGAATCAGGATACCGAAAGTTCCCCAGCTCGTGCCGGTCGCAAAAGCCAAACCAATCGCCACGAGAAAGAAAATCGGCGGCAGAAGCATGATAAGCGTAGCATTCGCGCTGACAATGCCGCCGACAAAGCCGCCCAAGTTCAAATACTTATCACTGCAAATACCCGAAAGTGTCCAGGCAAGGCAGAGGATAAAGATAGCCGGCGTCATAGCCTTGAATCCCCAGCCAAAGCTGTCACAGAAGGCGTTGAAGGAAATGACCTTGCGGGGCAGGTATAAAAGGCCGGTAAATACAAAGGCGATAAAGGAACCCAGCACCAAGGACTTGGAAGAATCACAATCCGCAAACGCCTCAGCGATGCTCTTTCCCTCGTGAATCCCGCCGGTATAGAGCATGCCGTAAACGCAGGCCGCAATCAGCACCAGAAGCGGCAGAATCAGGTCGATAATCTGGCCATTCCCCTGCTGGTCCTTGTGCACTTCGCCGCTTTCCTGATATTCCTTGGGAATCTCAAAATGCTCATTGCTGCGCTTGACATCGTGTGCCATCGCACCGAAGTCCTTGCCCGTCCAAATGATGAAGAACAGGAAGATAAGCGTCAGCCAGGCATAGAGGTTAAACGGAATCGTCTGGATAAACAGCGAAAAACCATCAATCTCCGAACCTTCCGGCAGAGACGAACCAACAGCAGCCGCCCAGCTCGACACCGGTGCGATAATGCAGATAGGCGCTGCCATAGCATCGATGATGTAAGCAAGTTTTGCGCGGGAAATCTTGAACTTATCCGTCACCGGACGCATAACCGTACCTACGGTCAGGCAGTTGAAGTAGTCGTCAATAAAGATGACCAGCCCCAAAAGTGCTGTGATAAGAGATGCCTGACGCCGTCCCTTAATCGTGCGGGCCGCCCATTCACCATAAGCACTGGTGGCACCGCTGCGGGTGATTGCCGCCACTAAGATACCGAGAATTACCAAAAATACCAAGATGTTGACATTGCCGCCCACCTTGTCCGCCATAACCTTAAACATGGTCAGCGTGGATTCTAAGAAGTTGCCCCCTGTAAAGAGCATGGCACCGGAAAAGATACCGATAATCAGGGACATGTAGACTTCCTTTGTCCACAAAGCCAGTAAAATGGTGATAACTGGCGGCAGGATGGACCAAATTGATTCAGCCATAACCTACCTGCTTTCTGCTATACATTAGCTAAATATTTTCCTAATACAATACACGAACCTAATTGTATAACATTTTTTGCATAGTAGCAAGAGCATTAGGGCATTTTTTGCAAGTTAATTTTAGGTTTACATCCTTGGTTTACATCATGGTACTAAGACGCCCGCCGACAGGGCGATAACTTTAAATTTTTTATAAGGCTTTTTACTGCAACAGCGTCAATACACTAGCACTGTTCTGATTTGCCTGTGCCAACATTGACTGTGATGCCCGGGCTAAAACATTATACTTAGCATACTCTGTCATTTCCTTTGCCATATCTGCATCCCGAATCGTCGACTCCGAGGCGGCAGTGCTTTCCTGCTGGGTAATAATGTTTGACTCCGCCATCTTAAGCCGGGCAATCTGTGCACCTACCAGACAGTTGGCACTGGTCAGGTAATTCATTGCCGTATCCAGCAACCCTTTTTCTTCCTTGTCGATATATTTGCCACTGCGGGTAGTTCCTGCTTGGTTGCCCAGCAATTCTTCCCGGCTAGCGGCGGTCATGACATTGAAATCTCTCCAATCCTTAGTCCCGGCCTTATAGCCAAACAGATGATTCATGGTGGTCTCAGGAATCTTCAGCCGGATATGCATATTGGCGTGGTCCGTATGTTGGATAACAAGATTCTTGACATAGACATCCCGTTCACCTATCGCCACATTATCCCAAACACCATCCGCAATCTTGGCACCACCCACACCATAGCCGTCATCCCATTGGTATTCATATATATGTTCTCCACTGGGATCCCCCATATTCCTCAGATAATCATCCGTGAACCGCCGTTCATCATAAATAATCAGTTTATCCCCATCCGCTACCAAGCGCATAAAGTGATTTAAATCTGGATCATCCCCTGTCAGCTGCGGCATCGCTTGATCATAAATTGCCTGCACCAATGAATCCGCATCTGTCACCTCCGATACATCAATATAGATTTGCTTGATGTCCTCTGCACCCGGGTCAGCATTTGGCAGCGGGCCTTCCGGCAAGTCATCTGTAACAAAATGGAAATTGAACCACTGATTATCACAACTGGCACAATACACACGAAATCCCTTATTGTTTAAGAAGTCAGGAATTGAAATATCCGAATTTTCTGTGAACCATGCACCATAATCCAAGGTATAAGAACGAAGCTGCCCCTGTTTTAAAAACACTTGTTCTCTATTGCCCATATTTCCTAAATTAATTGCCGCAAATTGAATACCAATAGTCTGTCCGTTGGAATCATTTGCTGCCTCAACACGCCTTTGACCAACAAACATTTTTGCAAAGGCTTCTCCAATCGATAATCCTTCCGAAACATAACCACGCAAAACATCCAAATCTAAAACTGTAGCATTGTTAATTTTATACATTCTATCTATTGGATTATCTGAAGCAGAATCTACAAATTCATAGTAGTCATAACCATAGCCATACCTCCCAAAATCTGCAGACATTGACGTCCCTGTCTCGTTACCAACAGTAATTGCCTTGCCTTTCAAATCATTAATCAGAGACTCTGCATCACTATAACCAGATACATCAACTGTTGCACACGCATTCCTGTATATGTTTTCTCCTATAAGTCCCCTGTTTACCTCCAAAAATTCATAAGTTGCTGCAGAAATACCATCCTCCACATAATTACCATTTCCCACCCTCCCTAGTTCATTTGCTTTAATTGTCAGCTCTCTATCGCCCATAGTTACCGAAAACTCACCATACGCAAATGTTCCTGAATAATCTACACCAACAGAAATCACCCCATTAGGAGGATTTGACGATGCAGGGGCGCCACTTCCAGAAACGAATTGCAACATTGATAATATGTTTTCCCTTAAATAATGTACTGTAATACCTGTATTTTCTGCAATTCCATTCAGTGAAAATGTAGCATTCGTAGCAGGCTGATATGTCGACGAATCCGGATCATTGTCTATAACGCCTTCTGCCTCACGACCTCCGCTAAAATAACGTTCACGTACCAATCCTGTTGGTGGCACCGCCTCCACCGTAGCTGAATATCCTGAATACGATCTAGGTCTAATACCGCTTAGGCAAGTCAAATAATTCATTCCATTTTCATCCACACCATATCCCGTTACACCATAAGCTTCTGCCTGAATGGTAGCTAAAACATCCTGCACTGTATTACAACTACTAATGTCAATTTCTATCACAGGAGTAATTGAATATATGATTCTATTGTCCGTAATAATCCCGCCGTATCGGTGTGTGCTGCTTGGTGTCTTTGTCAATATATAATCGTTAAATGCTACACCATCAAAAGAATCTACTGTGGTATAAGAACTGTCAAGGGTGTATCTAATATCTCCTCCTCCTGTAAACTGAATTGTCGGAGAAAAGCCTATACTTGCCAATTCACTACTTCTTACCTCAGAGTGCTGAAATAGATCAAAAGGTCCCACAATACCATTCAAGGTTTCGTAAACATCGGGAATCACGTTGATCATATTCATCTCGTCACTGCCCGCAAGCAGCTCAGACGTATCATTGACTACCCAGCTCAACACCTTTTCGCTTACTGTATCCCCCACCAGCAAACGTTTCCCATTGTAATTTGTCTCATTGGCAATATCCTCAATCTGCTGGAAACAGTGATTGATTTCCTTTTGAATGGTCTCACGGTCAATGTCGGTGTTTGTATCATTGTCTGCCTCTATGACTTTCGCCTTGATGGTCTTCATCAACTCAATCTGCTCCTGAATGCCGCCTTCAGCCACCTTCAGCAATGTCTGACCAGTCTGCACATTTGCTTCATTCTGATCCAACGCCCGCAGACGCACCCGCATCCGCTCAGAAATCGCATAACCAGAAGCATCATCCCCGGCACTGGTGATGCGCTCGCCGGTAGTAAGTTTCTTCAGTTCTTTGCCATACTTGCTGATATTCTTATTCAGTTCCCCCAGCGTCAGCATTGCTGCACTATTATTACCAACCAGCATAGCCATAACCCATCATCCTTTTCGAAACAGTATTATACAACCCATTTTATATAATATCGTAAATTTAAGCCAAAAATTAAGACTAGCACGAGAAGTTCTCAATAACCTGCAGCAACATAATATATCAAAAAAGCCCGGGGGCGGATGATGTTTTTCCGACGCGTTTGACAAGCCTGTCTAAGCAGAGGAAAAATATTATCCACCCCCGGGCGTCCTTCGCGCCACGATGTAAACAAAATCAATGCCTGTAAATCACACGCAATAAGCCCGTTGGGGCTGGTGATGTTTTCCGCAGCTTTTGACAAGCCTGTCTATGGCGAAGGAAAATATTACCAGCCCCAACGGGCGCCTTGTCATATAGATGTTAAGCCAGCGCACTAAACGCATCCGCAAGCTGTGCAAATTCCGTCAGCGAAAGCGTCTCTCCGCGTCTTGTCGGGTCAATGCCGGCTTTTTCCATGGCATCGCGCACCTGCTCTTTGGGCAGACCGCCGCCCTTTAATGCATTAGCCAGCGTCTTTCTGCGCTGACCGAAAGCGGCTTTCACCACGCGGAAGAACATCTTTTCGTCCTGTACCGCAACGGCCGGCGTTTCCCGCACCTTGCAGGCAATCACCACGCTGTCGACTTCCGGTGCCGGAATAAAGGAGCGCGGCGGTACATCGAGCACGATTTCCGGCTCGGTGTAATACTGCACGGCTACGGACAGAGCGCCGTAATCCTTGCCACCCGGCTTTGCCACCATGCGCAGAGCCACTTCCTTCTGCACCATGGTGACCATATGCGTAATCGGCAAATGACGCTCCAGCAGCGCCATCAAAATCGGCGTCGTGATATAATAGGGCAGGTTTGCTGCCACCTTGAAGGGCTTATCCCCCATGATTTCGGGGATATTGACCTTGAGGATATCGCCCGGCACAATGCGTACATTGTCGTAACCTTTGAGGGTTTCGGCCAAAACCGCCGGCAGTTTCTTATCGAGTTCCACGGCCGTCACATCGGCCCCGGCTTCGGCCAGGCCCTGTGTCAGCGTGCCGATGCCGGGTCCGATTTCCAACACGCGGTCACCTTCCTCAATCTGCGCCGCATCCACGATGCCCTGTACGATGCCGGCATCAATCAGGAAATTCTGCCCCAGTTTCTTGCTCATGCGCAGGCCAAAGGCCTTCAGAATATGGGTTGTCACTTCCCGACTGGCAATTTTCGGCTGTATGGCTTTTTCGCTCATGCGTTTTCCTCCCCTTCTGCATTCAGTTCCGCTACGGCACGTTCAAATTCTTCCCGCGTCACGCCATAATGATTAAGCCGCTTCAAAAAGGTCTTGGCATTGGCAAAGCCCAAACCTAACTTGGCCCCAAGTTTTGCCCGGCGGCTGGCGGCGGCGTTGGCACCAGACAGGTCATTGACGATTAAATCTGCCCCGCTGAAATTATTGGTCGGCTCCCAGTCCATCGTGCGGACTTTTTCCAAGGCCTTGCGAATTGCGTCAGGCTTTGCCTGTTCGATGCCGATATCATCATTATCCTTGGCATCTTCCACCGGCACAAAGGCGTGCTTGGCATTGGGGAAGCGCTTAGTGAGATAGCTGCGAATCCGCTCACCGGCCGAATCCGGGTCGGTCATAATGATGATGCCCCGTTTTTTATAAGCCTGCTCGATATTTTTTAACGCCTGTTTCTTGAGATTAAATCCTTCGGTGATGATGCAGTCGGCTTCTACAGCCTTGTCGATGGCCACAACGTCCATCTTGCCTTCCACCACCAAAACTTCCTTTATCATGGTAACTCCTTACTTCTTTAACATCTGCTCCACCAGTGCATAAACATCCTGATGGATTGCGTCGATACTGCGGGGATTTTCGCCCGCGTTGCAAATGACTTTATCCCAGTTATATTTGTCGGCCAGTTCCAGATAAGCTGCATGACAGCGATGCAGATAGTCCGTATCCCGCTCATGAATATCTTTTTTCGTTGCCGTTTCCTCAGCCCGCGCCGCAATGAGCTTATCGGCCACCTCTGGTGCCATATCGAGGAAAATTACCTTATCCGGCACCGGCAGGCCCATTTTGACGAACTCAAAATCCCAGAGCCAGTCCAAAAAAGCTTCCCGCTCAGCCTTATCCGTGAGTTTTACGGCCTGATGTACCATATTGCTCGTGGTATAGCGGTCAGCCAAAATAATATCGCCGTTCTCATAGTAATCACGCCACTTACGCTGGTAGGAGGCAAAGCGGTCAACGGCAAAGAAGGTCGAGGCCGCAAAGGCGTTTACATCGGCTGCCTTTTCGCCAAAAGCGCCACCCAAGTACATGCGCACGAGCGCCGAGGAATCATCGGCATAGTCGGGAAATTCAATGCGGTGCACCTTATGGCCATCTGCTTTCAGATGGTCGTAGAGTGCCTTGGTCTGTGTTGCCTTGCCGCTGCCGTCGCCAGCCTCGATTATGATTAACTTGCCTTTCATCTGCTAATCTCCCTCACAATTTGGATGGTTTTGAGTGTCGTATCTGCGGGGCCAACGACTTTCAGCCCCAGCTGCTGCATACTGCGAATATAGTACATGGCCGCCGGTTCAATCACATCGCCGGGCGCCAATATGGGAATTCCCGGCGGATAGAACATCACCTGTTCAGCAGCAATACAGCCAGCCGCTTCCTCAAAGTCGATTGTCTCCCGCCCGGCAAAGAACGCCGCTCGCGGTTCAAGCCCCAAAGATGGCACTGGCGGAATCTCCACGGGCAGCGTAAGCTCCTGAGCACCGGCAAACTGCTCTGCCAGCCCCTGCAGGGCGTTGGTCAAAATCTGTATCTGCTCTGCGATATCAGCATAGGAGATAATAAAGAGCAGATTATAGGCATCGGACAGTTCGCACTGAATCTTATACTGGTGGCGCAGAATGGACTCGGCCTGCACACCGCTAATGCCAAGCCCGCGGACACTTACCGTGACCTTGGTTAAATCCAGTGACTCACCGTCTGGCAGATAATCTGCCCCAAAACTCCAAAGCCCTGGAATTGCATTGACCGCCTGCCGCAGTTTTTCCGCGAGGTTCACCGCCCGGTTTACTAGTTCCGTTCCCTGCTCGGCCATCTGCAGGCGGGCAATATCGAGTGACGCCAATAACAGCTGATTGGGGCTCGTGGACTGCAAAAGGCTGGCCGCCGAACGCACCCGCTCCAAATCCACGCGAGCCGAACGCGCCAACAATATGGAGGTCTGCGTCATCGACCCCAAGATTTTATGGGTACTCTGTGCCGCCATATCCGCGCCAGCATCTAATGCCTGCAGCGGCAATTTATCACTAAATTTCAAATGGGGGCCATGTGCTTCATCCACGAGCAGCAGCATATTGCGGCTGTGCACAAAATCAGCCACAGCCGCCAAGTCAATGGTTACGCCGTAATAGGTGGGATAGACGAGCAGTAGGGCTTTCGCCTCCGGATGGTTATCCGCCGCCGCTGCGATATCCTTTAAGCGCAGCCCCATGGGAATGCCCAGTTTTTCATCAATGCGGGGCTGAATATAAACGGGCGTAACACCGGCCAGAATCAGCGCACCAATCATCGAGCGATGCGCATTACGGGGCACGAGCACCGTATCGCCAGGGTTTAGCGTGCCCATTATCATCGCATGAATCGCTCCGCTCGTGCCGTTAATCATGAAATAAGCGGCATCGGCTCCATAGAGCTGCGCCGCAAGTTCCTGAGCTTCCTTTATGCACATGGTCGGTTCATGGAGGTCATCGAGTTCCTCCATCAGGGAAACTTCCTCTTTCAATCCCTGCGGGGTGATTAATTCCTGCAGAAGTGGATGTGCCCCCAGCCCCTGCTTATGCCCCGGCGTATGAAATGCGAGAGCGCCGTCTCCCGCGTAGGCTTTCATGGCCTCCGCTACCGGCGCTCGCAACTGATTTTGCTTTACGGTCATTTACCTCTTCCCTTTTTTTCGGGAGTCTTCACCACTTTTACCTCTTTTGTCTCATCCTGCGGTACCTGCAGGGGAACGCGCAAATGCACCCGCGTCCCCGCGCCCGGCGAGGACGTAATGCTCAGCTCCGCACCAATGATTCGGGCACGTTCTTTCATGCCCATCAGCCCGAAATGGTTATGGGCTTCCGCCAGTTCCGGCGGTAGCGGCTCGCCATTTTCATCCAACGCTTCGGGTTTTGCCTCAGGGTCAAAGCCCTTGCCGCTATCCTCAATCAATACCGACACAGATGTTGGTGCATAGAGCAGCCGCACTTTTGCCTTATCCACCTCTGCATGATGGCAGATATTATTCAGCGACTCCTGCACTATGCGGAAAATAGCAATCTCTACATGTTTGGGCAAATCATAAACCTTGCCGTCCATCGAAAAATCAATGGCCAGCGTCCCACGTGCCGCCATACGGCCAATAAGCTGATTCAGCGCTGCCACAAGGCCTATGTCATCCAAGGCCATAGGACGCATATCAAAGATGACTTCCCGCACACTGCCCAGGCAGTCCCGCATCTGCTGACGCAGCTCCTGCATGGTGCGCTTGGCCTCGTCCGGGTCATAGTCCACCAATTTTTCAGCGATGGAGGTCTGAAAGATAAGGTTCGCTAAATCCTGTGCCGGGCCATCATGAATTTCCCGCGAAATGCGATAACGCTCCTCTTCCTGCGCCTTGATAATCCGCGCACCAACAAATTTTTCCTTCTGTACAGCCTCAATCTTCCAGATTACCCCATTGACCTGCGTACTCAAATACGATAATACGGAGCCAACAGCCAAGGCCAAATGTTCAGCCTGCGCCAGCATAACCTGCAGATTCCGCAGACGCATTTCCAGCTTATCCCGCTGGGAACGGAGATTGGCTTCCTTCTCCCGTTCTACGCCCAACGATACCTGAACATTTTTCACGGCCTCGTAACTTTCCCGCACCTTTTCCTCGGAATAATTCTGAAAGTTACTGCTGACTTTGACCAGGCGCTGCTTTTCCTGCTGCTCCTGCTTGGCCAAGGCATCCACGCGCTCAATGGTCTGACGAGTCTGCTCCCGCAAATCTTCTAACAATTTGCGGCTGCTTTCCACCTCGGAACGCGCTGTTTCATAGATTTCAAAAATCTGCGCCTTGTTATCTTCAATTGTATTAATTGTGTTGCTTAATATCTTTTTTAGGGACTGTGCCTGCATCCCGCCGGTTTCTGAGGAGAGGCTCATGCCATGCTGGTCTGCCATATCGGTCTCCTTTATGCCGCCGTACTTCACTATGGCTGCTTATTTCTTGCGCTTACCGATAAACCGGATCACCAACAGCCCCAAAATGCCCCCTGCCAAAATGTACAAATCCGTCAGCTTGAACAGGGACTCCATGCCATTTTCCTGCAGTTTGGTGTAAACGGCCAAAACCACCAAAAGAACGACCAGTATATTGGTAATCAGTTTACCATGCGCCTTCATGAATTCTATTTTCTCCACCCTCAATTCTTTGCTAAATACAATCTTACATATTAAATTATACTAAAAAACAGCGGCAGGTCAAGAGTTCATTGCCCGCGCCCTTGCTTTTCTCTTAAATTGCCATTAAAATAAAAGGGTGTATTATATATCCATAATCGAAAGGTGATACGACAATGAGCATTTTTTCGCGTTTTCTGCCCAAGCGCAAGCCGGTAGAAATTAAAAACAATATTCCGAAGGAAAAGGAGAACATCAAAAAGACCTTCGGCCTTTACTGCCACAAACACCATGACACTCAGGGCGACAAGCTCTGCCCCAAGTGCACAGCCCTGCTGGCCACGGTAATGACCAAGATGAACCGCTGTCCGTACGGCATCACCAAACCCATCTGCGACCGCTGTGACCGCGCCGCTATGTGCTTTGGCGCCAAACAGGCACAGGAATTCATGGCCATTATGAACGGCACCCAGAAGCGCATGTTCTTGTCCCACCCGATGATGGCCATCAAGCACAAATTGGCTAGCATGGGCGTGGATTACGCTAAGTTCCAGCAGGAAAAGAAAATCAGCGACAAGGTAAAGGCCAAGGAAGAAGCCGCTAAAAAGCGCGCCAAGGACCGCAAGGAAAAGAAATAAACCAAAAACAGCAGGCTGCGAATGCGGCTTGCTGTTTTTTTCGAGGTGAAAGGCGGCGGAAGGGAGAGGCAATGACTTTCGTCTGCTTAGACAGGCTTGTCAAACGCTGCCGAAAGCCATCGCCTCTCCCTCCCGCCTTAGTTTTAGCCCTCTTGAATCGTCTTAACATATAACTGTAATGTACGCAATAAGCCCGTGAGACTGGTGATGTTTTTCCGCAGCTTTTGACAAGCTTGTCTATGGCGAAGGAAAAATATTACCAGTCTCACGGGCACCTTTGTAACCACTATGTAATGTAAACACTGCCAGCCCCCTTGGGCGCCTTTACACAACAATGTAATGTAAGTACTAAGCCCGGTGGCTGATGATGCTTTTCCGTCGCGTTTGGCAAGCCTGCCTAAGCAAAGGAAAAGTATTATCAGCCACCGGGCGTCTTTATACTACGATGTTATCTTAGAAACGGAACTTGGACAATGCTTCCTGCTGGTCCTGCGCCAGTTTTGCCAAAGCTTCACTGGCAGCAGCGATTTCTTCAGCCGAAGCGGACTGTTCTTCCGTAGCGGCGGATACGGCCTGCATTTCACTGGCCACCTTGCCGCTGTAGCTGTTGATATCGTTCATTTCGCTGGCGATATCGTTCGTCGCATCAGCCATGGCGTTGATTGATTCCGTTACCTGCGTGATTTCGCCGGATACACCGACAACGAGCTGATTGATTTCCTCAAACATGGTACGCAGGGATTCTACGCTCTGTGCACCTTCGACCACCGCTTCGCGGCCGCTGCGCATGGAGAGCACAGCTTCTTCCGTATCGCCCTGAATCTCCTTGATGATACGGGCAATTTTTTCAGCAGATTCCTTGGATTCCTGAGCCAGCTTGCCGACCTCACCTGCTACCACCGTAAAGCCGCGGCCATGTTCACCAGCGCGGGCTGCTTCGATGGACGCATTCAGCGCAAGCAGATTCGTCTGTTCGGCAATGCCCGTCATCGTATCCACAATCTCATCGATTTCCTTGGAGCGCTCGCCCAGACGGTCTACCATCTTGGCCGAAGCCGTAACAGTTTCCTCAACATCCTTAATCTGACGGACGGAATCATCAATGGCCTGATTGCCCTTTTCCGCACGCGTTGCCGCAGCATTGGAATTTGCCTCTACCTGGTCGGATTTCTGGCGGATTTCTTCCACAGATGCTTCGGCACTCTGAACCGCTTCATTGCTGTCCATTACGGACTGCTGCTGATGTTCCACGGACTCAACGACATCCGTAGCGGACTGTGCTACCTGCGTTGCCGCCTGTGCCGCCTGACCCGCACTGGCAGTCAGTTCCTCAGAAGAAGCCGCCAACTGTTCAGCGGATTCACTGACCTGACGCATCAGCTTATTGAGGGTCTTGCGCATATCCTGCATTGCCGCGTCCATCTGGCCGAGTTCATCGCCACGCGGCTCAAAGACGCCATTAAGTCTAAAGTCCCCATCTTTCATGCGGTTGCATTCCATAACCATCTTGTCCAGATTCGTCACAATATCCCGAACGATGAAGAAAGCAATCCCCATCAGTATAGCAAAACACAGCACCGTCGTAATAATCATCAAATACATTTCGCTGGCGTTGCGTTCTGCAATTTCCTCATTGAGGGCCTCGGCATTGTCATCTGCCACTTTCTGCAGAGCCACCAGGCTCTTTAAAAGGTCCTGTGTTACACCGGCTTCCACGCCCTTGTAATAGGTCCATGCTTCCTGGGTCTTACCGGCATCAGCTAATTTACGGGCTTCCTGAATGCCATTTTTGTATTCGGCCCATTTTTTCTCCGTGTTGGGAATTTCGGCTGCGGCCTTATCTGCACGCATACCAAGGTCTTTATACTCCGGCCACTTCGTTTCATAACTGTTCATGGCCTCATCAATCGAAGCATTGATCTTTGCATCCTTCGGGTCAATGATATGCTTTACGATGCGCACCTGAATCATACGCATGTAATTGATTTCATCGCCCAACATACGGGTCGCTTTCAGCTTACGATTGTACATGTTGTCAAGGTCATCCCCCGCCTTGCTCATTGCACTGTAACCTGAAAAACTCAAAATTGCCATACCGATGATGCCGATAACGACCAGCACCAAAATCTTCGCTCCAATCCGAACATCTTTTAATCTCATTTCCTCACATGCCTTTCTATGTTGGCCGTATCCCTGCGGCCGCTCGAGTTTACTTACGTCTTATCCCACAGTGTTATCCCGAACACTTGCTAAACCATATCATAGGTTTAGGACTTTTGCACTAGGAAAGTTTATTCAAAATTTGCTAATTGATTACTATTTTCATACAAATTAAAGAAAAACCGCTATTTACTTTGCAAATAGCGGTCATTTTCTCTAAAAAATATTCATTTTACCATCTAACGACTTAATTTAGTCCTAAGATTCGTTTCTCATGTTTTACTGTATACAATCTCACCTCAGAAACGAAAATGTGCTAATGCCTGCTCGAGTTTACTTACTGTTGGTAAACAGCTCGCTCTGCCTGCAATTCCTCAATCGTGAGATTGCGCAAATAGGAACGATGTTCCTCATCCCGTTGGTAAACAAAGCCGACGTGGCTGACAAACGGCTCGATGGTCGCAATCTTTAACAGGGGCGTTACAACCAAAAGCTGCAAATCCAGCTTCTTGAACAATTCCAGCCCAAACCTTGCCGATTCATCGGAACTCTTTAAGAACGCTTCGTCAATCACAACAAAGCGGAAGGACTGTTCCCCTGCACGGCGGCCGCGCAGGCCGAAGTTATAGACAATGCTGGCCGCTAAGATGGTATAAGCCAGCTTTTCCTTCTGCCCGCCGGACTTGCCGCCCGAATCGGTATAGTGCTCATATTCTTCATCCATGCCCGGTGCAGGATTGCGCCACAATTCTGCCGCCGCAAAGACAAACCAGTTGCGCACATCAATGACCTCATTGCGCCAACGCGCATCTACTTCCGTCATGCCCGGACGGCCCTGCAGGCGTTCCAAAATTTTAGCGACCTGTCGGAATTTGTCCTCACTGTAGCGGTCATCGAGATTTTCCCCCAAAGCCTCATCGGTACAAGCCCGCAGTTCCCTGCGGAAGTCACTAATGGTATCACTGACCGCCGGATTGCATTCGATTTGAATATAGCGCCCATCATTGTAGTCAATTTCTGCCAAAGACTCGTTAATCAGGGCAATGCGGTCGCGAATTTCGTGACAGGCCTCGTCCAAATGCGATTGAAACAGGGCTATCTGATTGATGGTATTTTCCCGCAGCAGATGGCTGAACCGGCTTTCAAATTTCGGCAAATCATCCTCCCGCAGCTTATGCAACAGAGCCACGTAATCTTCATAGCCTTCCGGCTCGACCAAAAAATCACTGCTCATATCGGGATATTCCTGCCGGAAACGGGTCATCGCTGCGACTAGTTCCTCACCATTCTTCCGCTTTGCTTCACCGACATTCTGTGCACGAGCATTAAGCCACTGATTGTATTCCTTTTGCTGCACGCTGCGTTTTTGCTGGTCAAACTGCGGGCTGCCGATATTTTTCAGCGCCAGCGAAGCATAATGCTGCAAGAGCGGATAGCCCTTATCTTGCTCAGCTGTATTTGTGCCGGTAAAAATCTCTTTATCGGTCGCCATTTCCTTTTGGTTCTGCCGTATGCGCTCATCCAACTGACTGCGCTGGTCCCTTACCTTTGCCAAGTCAGCATTATCCCGGCCCATTTCCGCTTCCAGCTGTTTTTTCTCAGCCTGCAGCTGATGCAGGACATCATTTTCCACCTGCAGTTTTTCCACCTGTTCCTGGAGCTTTCCCATGCGCTGCTCCAATGGCTGCAAATCAATTTCGGTAAAGGATTTCACGACTTCCGCCCGCACAATGGCCTCGCTTTGTTTGCGCAATTTTTGCACTGTCCGCTTGGCCTGATTTTCCTTTTTGCGGAAAAAGTCCTGTTCTTCCCGCTTGCTGACCACTTCATCCTGCAAGGCCTGTATCTTCTTCAAATTGGAAAAGCCCAGTACATAATGACGCTGGTCATGAATGTCGTGGCGGTCATCCTTCTCATGGCGCTTGCCGCCAGCCTTCACCTGACCGGCTTTGGTCAGCGCAAATTTGGCCTGACGAAATTCCTTTATGCTCTCACAGCAGATATGGTTAAAGCGGCTAATTAGCTCCGTTTCCAGCCAGGCAGCCAGCGGGTTATCTTCCTTGAGCTGTAATTTCTGGCACACCGCATCATCCGAAACATTAGCATGAACCTGTTCCGGATAAGCGGGCACCCGGAAATAGACCATGCGCATCTTGAGGTCGTGGTGCTCCATCCAGTCGGCAACTTCCCCATAGTGGACTTCCGGCACGAGCAGGGAAATGCCAAAGCTGTGCAGCAAGCGCTCGATGGCGCCTTCCCATTCGCTCTCGTCTTCTTTAACCGCAATCAGTTCTCCGGCAAAGGGCATTTCGCTTTCGGCTAAATCCAAGGCCTTGCAGATTTCTTCCCGCACCGCAATAAATTTCTGCGGGATGTTGGACTTACGCTGGGTCAGGGAGTCGATTTCCGCCTGAATACGCCGTTCTTCCTGCTCCATTTCCAGACGGTTCGCCCGCATTTCACTGGCTTCACTGCCCAATTCTTCCTGCTGGCTCTCCAACTCCGTTTTGCGCGTACACATGTGCTCCTGAACAGCAGTAAACGCAGCTTCATCTGCCGGCATGCTCATCTCCAAAAGCGTTAATTCCTGTTGGAACCTTTCCCGCATTTCCGCACAGCGCGTCCTTTTCTCTTGAAGCATATCGAGCTGATGACGCACTTCATCCAATCGGGCGCCGCCATTGCGCGCGATATTGCCCTGCAAGACGGTAAGTTCCGTCTGCTTTTCCTGTATGCGCCTGCCCCGTTCCCCAATCTGCTGTTCCAGCTGTTTCGCCTGCTGCTCCATAGCGGCCTGCTGCGCTTCTCTGAGCTCATAGTCCTGCTGGGCATACCAGCTTTCCAATACCGCCTGCATGGCCTGCGTTTCCGCCTGCTCCCGACTGGCCTTGCCATAACTTTCCCCCAGCGTTTCGATGGGCTGCAGCATCTTCTGCTGCTCCTTGGCCTTCTGTACAGCCTGATGGGCGGCTTCCAAATCATGGTACTGCCGCAGCATCAGTTCTACTTCCTGCTCCGTTTCCGGCACTTCGAGCATATTCTGCCGCACGAAGCTCGTCAGACTGTCCACCTTTTTCATGGACACCGTCTGCTGAAATAAATCCATGGCCTGTACCTGCCGGATACCAAAAATCTTACGGAACTCATGGCCATACTGCGGATAATCGTCAAAGGTCTTGATGAAGCTGTCCCGTTCCAGATTTTTGCGGAAGGCACGCATATCCCCACCAATGTTGGAGAATCTTTCCGTAATAGACAGCGTCTTTTGCGCCAGCACATAAAAGCGCTTGGGCGAGGCCGCTGTTTCATCGGGAAACCAAAATACCTGCGCCAGGGTTACGGTACGGCCAAAGTTTTTGTCCGTGAACACGCCTAAAATCACGCTGTACTTGTTCTTATCGCGCAGCGCTTCCGGACGGCCGCCGCCATTTTCGGTGCGCTTCTGTCCATAATAGCCTCGCACATAGGACGCCAGACTGCGCTCCTTGGCGCTGGCGTCGGCCGCCTTGTTGTAAGTGACCTTGCGGGGCGGTACGAGCAGGGTCAGCAGGGCATCGACAAGCGTCGATTTTCCCGAACCTACATCACCTGTGAGCAGCGACATTTCTCCATTGAGTTCCAGTGACCAGACCCGCTCGTCAAAGGTTCCCCAGTTGTAAACTTCCAACCGCTGCAGGCGAAAGCCTAAGGGCACTTCTGCCGCATTATTCATGCTGAACAAATCCACTTAAAAGTCCCTCCTCTCCGTTCGCCTCTTCTGTCTGCTCTGCCGTGCTGCCTGCATGAAGTTTTTGCCCATGCGCCTCATACTCTGCCAGTTTGTCGGCAAAATCACTGAGCCATTGGGCGTCCACAAAACGCCGCAGCACCGGCCGCACCTCATAGGCCTCCTCCTTGTCCTTCAGCTTCAGCAAAAAGCCCAGCTGTACCACCTGGTTGATGATATGCTCAATCGTTTGCCGGTATTTCATTTCATTGGCGGACACGGGCAAAAACGGTTCCATACGCCGCATGATATCGGCAAAGGTCAGTACCAGCCGATTATCCCCACTAGCCGTATCCATCTGTCCCAACGCTTTTCTTAGCTCCACCAAAAGCATGGATACCGGGTAGCTTAACGGATAACGCTGTACCAGACGGGGCAGGCTGGTATTTTCCTCCTGCTGCAAATAAGCGTATTCATCCACCTCATCCACAATCAACACCAGTCCCAGGCGCTTAAAATAATCGCCTAATGCCGCCCGCTCACCTACGATGACCTGCCAGAGGATTTCGTCCTTCCCCCGGCTCACCAGCCCCTTTAACAAGGTAATCGCTGCGCGGGAAAAGTTTTCTTCATTTCGTTCCACGAGTTCTTCCGCTGTACTCAAAACTTCCCTGCTCCTCTCCGAAAAGTAATCTGCTGGCAGACTGCCTGCAATTTACGGCCATCGCGGTCAAAGACCAGTTGCTCTAACTTATCCTCAGCAAAATCAGCCGCCTGTTCCTTACTTGCCAACACCATATAACCCAAAAGTTCCGCCAGTCCCAATTCCAGCGGATGAACGGCCAAAACTTCCGCCAAGGTGACCTGTTCCCGCTGCTTAAGACACTCCTGCACATTGGCTCTTAATTTTTCTTTATCGACAACCACCTGGTCAAATATCGCCGCAATGCTGCCGCTCGTGCCATCACCGGCGACCAGCTCCGGACTTTCCAACCTGGTCTTCTTCGGTGGGGCAAATAAACGGCGCTCCATGGGCATCTGCACCTTGGGTAATATCTCCATTTCCATAAACGTGCCCGCAGGAATATCTGCGCGCCTATCCACAGCCTTGCTTTCAATGCGGCCAATGAGCTGATAAATGCTGCGTTCCTCCTGCAGATAATCCTCATCCACATAACGGCGAATCTGCGCGGATAGCTGCGCCAAAGTCTTTTGCACAGCACCTGCTGCCTGCACCCATTCATGATGAATATCGGTCAGACTGTGCTCATGAACAAGCGGTTTTAGGGCCGCGGTATTTTCCACCTGTTTCAGCGTTTTCTGCAAATCATCCTGCTGCCGGGAAAACAGCAAAAAACGCCAAAAGGCCATAAAGCTGCGGCCCTGTTCCGACTTGCGGATGATGTCGCTCTCGTTGAAAATCTTTTCTAAAAGCTCGCCCTTGCCTTTTGTCCATTTCACGACATCCGCCTGCACCTGGCGCGTCAGTTCCCGAAAGTTTTCCTCAACCTCACGAAAATCCGCCAGTATGGCCGTGGCCGTCGACTCGGCCTGCAAAAAGCGCTCCTTAATCTGCACGTCATCCAGGCAGGGCTTAACCTCGCCCGTTTCCTCAATGGACTTTATTTCTGCAGCAATTTTTCCCGCCTGTTCTCTCAGATAAGCCAGACGGTGCTCGGCATTATTATCCGTTTCCTGGGCAATCTCGTGAAGCAGGTTGAACACCGTGCGCAGGCGTGATTCGGTACCGATAAAGTCCTGCTTTTGCAGGCTCACGAGCCATTCCACCGCCTTTTGCGCCGGTGCGGTCAAATCGTAGTACCAATCTCCGCGGTATTCATATTTGCGCAGCCAGCCATAGCTGCTGTCCGCCCACATTTCCAGATAATCCTTCGGCGAGCGGGCAAATTCCCCCTCCTGCCGGTTGCAGTCGTAGATAAACAGATCAAGCGCGTCCAAGAGTTCCTGCACCTCAATGCCTCGCCGCTTGGGCGCAATAAACACCTGGTAAAAAAACGCTGCCGCCAGCGGCGCGTAATCTGCCCGCAGCAGCCGCCAGGCCGCATGCTCCTGCCGCAATGCCAGCAGATGTTCATAGGTCATATATTGATTATTGGGCAAAAAAATTCCCCCTAACAAAAAACCTGCCCCATACCTCAGGGCAGGTTTTACTTATCATTTATGGGCTAAGTTTACAGCCAGTTCTGCATTGTGGGCAGCCAAGTCCCGCAACTGGGCCAAAAGCTCGCCATTCCTCTGACGGAAGGTCTGTTTGTCGTTCCATTTGCGGCGAATCTCTGCCATGAGTTCTTCAGCCGTAACATCCTTCAAATTCCCCACCGGCTCCTCGCCGATGGACGACAGGAAACGGTCAATCTTGGGGTCATAGGAGATCCCGAGCATGGGCACGCCCATCACCCCGGCAAAAATCAACGCGTGCAGACGAATCCCCAGCATTAAGTCCATATTGCCCACCAAGGACAGGAACTCACTGGTGGTATATTCGTCTTTGAGCACCGTGCATTCCTCTTTCGTGAGGGCGGCAATCGCCTGGGCCGCCTTCACATCATCGGGGAACTGCATGGGGATAAAGACCACTCTGGCCCCCAGTTCGCGCACCACCATGTCGGATACTTCCGCGAGGACTTCCTTATAGTGACGCCAGCCCTGCCATTCCCGCACGGAAATGCCCAGCACCGGTTTGGCACCATCGGCATGATAGGCCTTGAAGATAGCTCTGCCGGCTTCTTTGCCCACCGGATGAATGGCAAGCACCGGGTCAGCGGTACACTCAATCGCGGTCTTATGAATGCCCAGCCGGGCAAGTTCCCGCAGGGAGCCTTCATCCCGCACGGTGATTAAATCCACATGATTGCCCAAAAAGCGCATGGCCATTTCCGCCACATGGCCGATAATCGGGCCAATTCCCTGGGCATAGAGCATCACCTTCGTGCCCAAAATATGCGCCAGCATGATGATGAACATATAATAGTAAAGACTGCGGCGGCTGGTGACATTTTGCAGTAAGCTGCCACCGCCGCTAATCAAGAGGTCGGCCTGCCGAAGTTCCCGGATAATGGCCAGGAACCCCAGCCACGAAATGGCATCCACACCGTGGCGTTTGCGGGTGTCTTCCGGATTGGCAGAAATCACCGTAATATGAAGTTTTGGGTCGAGGTCATTCAGGACTTCCAACATGGCCGAAAGCATTGCCTCATCCCCGGCATTTTTGGAGCCATAGTAACCCGATACGACGATTCTGCTCATTACGCTGCTTTACGCTCCTTTGCTCGTGAAATAACCGTCTGCCACAACTGCACCAGCATCATGGCAATCGCACCGATACCAGCACCTAAGACAATGCCCCCAATGCCGCGCATAAAGGACATATAGACCGGCGTCCGCATATGGGCAAACGTCTCAACCATAGAACCCTGACCGATGGTCGCAATCAGCACCAGACCGAAGAAGACCATCGTCGGCCACTTGCGCCAGAAAGCCATTACCGCCAGCATAAAGGCCGGATGACCAATCAGAAGTTCCTTGGTGCGCGGACGGGCATAGAACGCCTGTTCCAGGAATGCCCGGAACTTCAGTTCCGTAGCCGAAACCGGCATACCGGAGGTATGGCCGCTGCGGGCCACAAAGACCACGCCGGCAATCAGCACGACAAACATCAGGAAAAGCGTCTTAATCTTCACCGGCATATCCAGAATCTTTTTGAGCTGATTCAGCACGCCATCCGTATCGTCCATCCGACCATCGAAGATATCAAAGCGCTGCAGGAAGGCAATGCCCACGAGAATCAGCGGCAGGACGAAAGTCAGCTTAATCCCGCGGAAAATCTGGAATTCAAGCAGATATTCCGTATCGGCCAAGGAAGCAGAAAGATAAGCCGCACCAATATAGGAAAGCGCCCCAGTTACAAAGAGGGCAATAAGGCCCGTAACGAGCATTTTGCCAAAGCCCAGAGAAATCTTATCCCGCAGATAACGGATTCTATCCAACTGGAAGATAACCGCCAGCGCCGGGAACAAATTGGCACTGGCCAGCGCCGCGAGCACCCGGATTTTGGCACCGGTTCCCATCAGTACAGGCACCGCTGCGCACAGCGCAAACACGACAAAGAGCAGCCATTGTTTTTTCACCGCTGTATTGAGCGACGGGATAACGAGGCTCAGATACAGCACCGCAGCTGCGGCTACGCCGGCCATCACCAGCGCACGCAGGAATTTGCTCGGATAGAACGCCGCATACGTACCGGCAGGCCCTACCGTATAGCCATGCGCGACCAGAATATCATGCGTATCCTTGAAATACTGCATATTGGTTTCCAGCAGGCTCATATTGGGCGAGGGTTTATCGTAAATGCGCAACAGGTCAATGCGGATATTGCGTTCTTCATCGGTGTTCGCCCAACGTTCCACCGCCGTAGCGATTTTGAGTTTCGGCTGTTCATCTTTCGGGATAGCATACAGGCGGGCCACCTTATCATAGCCAATGCCCTTTACCACTTCATCCATGCCGTCCTGCTTGTAGAACTGCAGTTGGGTCACACCCTCAATCAGCCCCATGGTCAGATTGCGGGCTTTCATTTCATCCACCGTGGTCTGCAGGGCTTTATTCGCCCCTAAGACCTGCGAACCGGAGAAGACCACTTCGGAAATATCTATGCCATCCATGCGCTTGAACATGGCCTTTACATCATCGTCTGTGCACTGATTGAAGTTGCTCGGACGAGCGATTACATGGAAACCAGCCTTATTCACGGCTTCCATTTCATCCGTGGGCATACCGATATCCATCTTCATAAAGGACTCAAAGTGTGCCTTAACCGCCATCACTTCTTCGCTGCCCACCTGCAAAAGCTCCACGCGCTCCTTGCCTAAGCGGCGGGGCACATCTTCTTTCAGCTCTTTCCATGTACGGGCATCATGGCCCACGATGTAGATTTCATTGCCCTGAATTTTACCATCGGCAACCAATTGGCGCCACATAGGGTCGGATAAAGCACCGCTATGATAATTGGCCAGAATCTCACTGCCGGCAATGGCCGCAGCCTTGCCATTGACATTGAGCTTCTTGAAGGTGGTATCATAAACCGCCAGCGAAGTAATGCCTGCCTCTTTGGCCTTAGCCAGTACTTCATCTGCAGGCAGACCTTCCCGGTCAGCCAGTTCCAGCAAGTCCTCATAATTGGTTGCCAAATCAATCTGACGATTCGCTTCCTCCACGTCATGCCGGGCAAAACTGATCATAATCGCCGCGATTAAACCGACTATGATAACCAGAACCAATCCCCGGTTATACTTAAAATCCTTCATTATCCTCTTTCCACCTTATTCCACATTATCTCGCGCAGCGGTAATCACCACAGCACCATCGGTCTGCTGCACATCGCTGATCTGCATCCCCATCGGCAACCTGCCCGGCGGTGCCAGCTGAATATTGCCAAACAGCTCCCCGAGCTTAGCCGTACCAATCCGGCTGTTCTTAAAGGCCAGATGCGTCATCTGAAAATAGAGCGAACCACTGTCTTCAATGATATTGCCTTCTAATTCAATATCCACAATGCGCCCCAAAAGCTTGGTATTGGCCGTGACCGATACGCGCTCCGGCGTGATGCTGACTTGAACATTTTCCACCTTGTCCAGCTTGCGGGTCAGGGCTTCCTGGAGATTTTCCTCGTCGACTACGCCTTTTAAGACCAGTTTATCCGCAGACCTTAACGCGACCTTTCCCGCCTGCAGCAAATCCCCGACATTCAGACGCATATTTTCACCAGAAAGGCTGATCTCCCGGAAATAGACATTCCCCACCTTGGCCTGATGCGCCACAGCATGCATCTGCTGTACCTGCCCCAACATGAACAAAAATCCCGGACTGCTGTCCACCGCCACCTGGGCATCCGTGGTCGAAAGCCGCTCGTTCATGCGGGTCTGCAAGGTTTCTCTGGCCAGCCAGGGAAGCAGCGTCTCGCTAAACACGATTATTATTATGAATAAAGCACCTAGAATAGTCAAGCCTTTTCGCAAAATCAGCCCTCCCCCTCAAAATAGAAGCCTTCCCCTTGGGGAAGGCTTTTTCACATTCTCATCGAAATGCTTAAATTTCGTGATTGGCCTTTGCCGCCAAAAATGCGCGGATAAAGGGGTCGATATCCCCGTCCATAACCGCCTGCACATTGCCGGTTTCCTGGCTCGTACGGTGGTCTTTGACCATCGTATAGGGCTGGAACACATAGGAACGAATCTGACTGCCCCATTCAATGTTCTGCTGATCGCCTTCGAGCTTGGCCAGCTCTGCTTCCTTCTTTTCCATTTCGAGTTCAAAGAGCTTGGCGCGGAGCATTTTGAGGCACTGCTCGCGGTTCTGCAGCTGGGAACGTTCGTTCTGGCACTGCACCACGATGCCCGTCGGCTCATGGGTCATACGCACAGCCGAGGAAGTCTTGTTGATGTGCTGACCGCCGGCACCGGATGCACGGTAGGTATCCACGCGCACATCGGCCATATTGATATCCACTTCCACTGCATCGTCAATTTCCGGCATGATATCGCAGGCCGAGAACGACGTATGACGGCGGGCATTGGCATCAAACGGCGAAATACGCACGAGACGGTGTACCCCCTTCTCCGATTTCAAGAAGCCGTAGGCATTGTGGCCCTTGATAAAGAGCGTAGCGGATTTTACGCCCGCCTCATCACCGGGCAGCAAATCGGCTGTTTCCACGGTGAAGCCGTGGCGTTCAGCCCAACGGCCGTACATGCGCAGCAGCATCTGCGTCCAGTCCTGAGCTTCCGTTCCGCCCGCACCAGCATGCAGGGTCAGAATGGCATTGTTGCCATCATAAGGGCCGGAGAGCAGCACTTCGAGCTGCAGAGCTTCAAGGCCTTCGGCCACTTCATCGAGTTCAGACTTTACATCGTCTTCCATGCTGGGGTCATCTTCTTCGAGGCCCATTTCCAGCAGGGTTTCCGCATCTTCGTGCTTAGATACCAGAGACTTATACTTATCCACGCTGGATTTTAAGTCCGCCAGCTCCTGATTGATTTTCTGGGCAGCTTCCGCATCATCCCAAAACGTGGGTTCGCCCATCTTATATTCGAGCTCGGCGATTTTTTCCTCCTTGCGGGGAATTTCCAAAGACTCGCCCATATGGTCGAGTTTTTCCTTGAGTTCGCCTAAGCGGGGTTTCAAATCTTCAAGCATTCTTTACACCTTTCTTACTTACTTGCGCCCACAGCAGTTCTTGTACTTCTTGCCGCTGCCGCAGGGACAGGGGTCATTGCGGCCGACTTTTTCTGCAGCCTGCGCCTTGTGTGCCGTTGCCGTGCTGACTTCATCACCGTGGCTGGCCTGAGCACTGCTCAAGTGGTCAGACAGCTGGGAGCGCTGTGCCTTAATGGTTTCTTCCATCTTCTGCTTCTGGGTTACACTGGCTTCCACCGGCTCACCTGCTGCTTCCGCTTCCTGCTGCTGCGGCGTTACAATGCTCACATGATACATCAGGGAAGCAATCTGGTCCATGATGGCCGATTCCATTTCCTCGAACATATCGAGCGCTTCAATCTTGTATTCCACCAGCGGATTGCGCTGACCATAAGCCCGCAGATTGATGCCGTCACGCAGCATATCCATGTGGTCCAGATGTTCCATCCACTTGCTGTCGACAACGCGGAGCATAACGACCTTTTCGAGCTCGCGCATGTTTTCTTCACCGAACAAGAGTTCACGCTGATGATAGCCGTCAGCAGCCGTCTGTTCGAGTTTTTCCTTCAATTCATCGCGGGAAAGTTCAACCAGTTCTTCCTTCTTCAAGGCCCCTGCGGGAGCATAAATCTTTTCGGCATCCTCGATAAGACCGTCGAGCTGCCATTCTTCCGGATAGAGCTGCTCATTGGCATACTGATTCATCTCGTCCTTGATGATGTGGTTGACCATGCCCATGATGTTTTCGCGCAGGTTTTCGCCGAGCAGAATCTTGCGGCGCTCGCCATACATGACCTCACGCTGCTGATTCATAACATCATCGTATTCAAGCACATGTTTACGAATATCGAAGTTGCGGGCTTCGACCTTCTTCTGTGCATGTTCGATGGAGTTGGTGATGAGCTTATGTTCAATCGGCTCATCTTCTTCCATGCCCAGCTTATCCATCATGCCGGCAATTCTATCGGAGGCAAACAGGCGCAGCAGGTCATCTTCGAGGGACAGGAAGAAACGGGAAGCACCGGGGTCGCCCTGACGACCGGAACGGCCGCGCAGCTGATTGTCAATACGGCGGGATTCATGGCGCTCCGTACCTACGATGTACAGACCACCGAGCTCCGGCACGCCTTCGCCGAGCTTGATATCCGTACCACGGCCAGCCATGTTAGTGGCAATGGTAACGGCACCACGCTGACCGGCATCGGCGATGATTTCTGCTTCCTTTTCATGGAACTTAGCGTTCAATACATTATGCGGAATACCGTTTTTCTTGAGCACATTGCTGAGTTCTTCCGACTGCGTAATGGAGGTCGTACCGATAAGCACCGGCTGTCCCTTCTCGTGCAGTTCCTTGACGAACTTGCCCACAGCGCGGTATTTGGCCGCCTTATTCTTGTAGATAAGGTCCGGATGGTCAATGCGCTGTACCGGACGATTGGTCGGCACCACGATTACCGGCAGATTGTAAATCTTCAGGAACTCATCTTCCTCGGTCTTGGCCGTACCAGTCATGCCGGAGAGCTTGTTGTACATGCGGAAGTAGTTCTGGAAGGTAATCGTCGCGAGCGTCTGGGATTCACGCTGAATCTTCACGCCCTCTTTGGCCTCGATAGCCTGATGCAGGCCATCGGAATAACGACGGCCTTCCATCAAACGGCCCGTGAATTCATCGACAATGATGACTTCATCATTACGCACCACATAATCGCGGTCACGTTTCATGAGTGCCTTGGCACGCAGAGCTGCGGTAAAGCAATGGGACAGTTCGATATTTTCCGGTGCATAGAGATTGGTGATGCCCAGCATCTTTTCAATCTTGGGCACAACGCTGTCTTCCGGTGCTACGGTCTTCTGCTTTTCATCGACCTTGTAATCCACGCCCTCTTTGAGCGTAGCCACCGCACGGGCCATCGTCGCATACATATCCGTGGACTTTGCGCCCGGGCCGGAAATGATGAGCGGCGTACGCGCTTCATCGATGAGAATGGAGTCCACTTCATCGACGATGGCGTAATTGAGTTCCCGCTGTACCATCTGGTCGGGATAGATGACCATGTTGTCGCGCAGGTAGTCAAAGCCGAACTCATTGTTCGTACCGAAGGTTACATCGCAACTATAGGCATACTTACGCTCCGGGAAGTCCATATCGTGCACCACGAGGCCAACCGTCAGCCCTAAGAAGCGGTAGAGCTTACCCATTTCCTCGCTGTCGCGGCGGGCCAGATAGTCGTTGACCGTAATCACATGCACGCCCTTGCCCGTCAGCGCATTGAGGTATACCGGCAACGTAGCCACGAGCGTCTTACCTTCACCAGTACGCATTTCCGCAATGCGGCCTTCATGCAGGCACATGCCGCCAATCATCTG
>CACZIV010000012.1 GCA_902781305.1 Pseudoselenomonas ruminantium | reverse complement strand
ATAGAGAAACACACCTTGTATTTAGCCGCATAAAAAAGGCCGACAGACAAATCTGTCGACCAAAGAAATCTTATATTTTTTTATTGTCCTCTTGACGGGAAGCAGTTCACACGTAATGTGAACGTGCAGCAGTCCCTTTTCCTGTGTTTTTGTTGATGGCAGGGGCTTAACAGCAAATCTCTGCCATCGCTTTTGTGTGGCCCAGACCGTACTATCATTGGTGTACAGCTTGACGTTGGCTTGGCCATCGTCGGTGTTGTAAATTATTATATATTCATCTGGTAATTCCCTTTCATGTATAGCTAATAAATACTTATAAATTCTTGGGAACTTGCGGCTTCTTTCCGGCTAGATTTTTGCTTCCATGATATGTATCGTTTGGGACGTTAGTCAAAGCAAACAGTATTAATATGATTCTTATGGTTGATAATATCATATAAGATATACAGAAGATAAGTAAGTATATTTCCCATTGAGGGAGTGGGGCATTAGGTGTGTTAATTAATAATGTGCCTACCGCTATTGCTAAAGATATACATTCAGAAGCAAAGGAATGTTTAACGTATGATATTAAATCTAATATAGCATTTCGTTGCACTAAAACATCCATCATAGAAGTAAACCTTATAGATATAATAGCGCCAAGCATTACACCTATGAACCCTAGAAAAATACTAGCTAATGTTATTGTTATTGTTATGATATTATTACTGTTGCTTGATAAAGAACTGGCGTGGCAATCCTCTAGGAAAAAAATATATCCAATTAAGATACATATAGACGTTATCAATGGATATAAACGTTCAAACCATCTACGCATATTTAAACACTATCCTTTGTTATCGATAATCAAATTTCCCCTTCTGCAATTATACAAAATAGCGATTTGATTGAAAATACTTATGGTTGGAATAGTTCGATGCTCTTCGTCAAAATTAAAATTACATTCATCAAATATAACATCTTTAATCAAATTAATAGTTGAAATTTTCGTTTCGTTTTCATTATAACCTTTTACTGAAAACTGGTCAACCATGTTCAAATCAATCATAGGGAAGAATGATGATATAGCGCTGGTTATTTTTTCTTTTATAAATCCTTGTTTTGGTTTGCGTTCGTTTATAGATATAGTAAAGTCTAGTTTTACATCGTATTCCTCGTCTCCTCGTAAAGTTGATGCCATTTCTGCTGCATGACGTACAGTTTCGTCTTCGGTATTGCTGGTATAATTTTTAAATTCTTCGGTTCCCGTATTAATTAATCTAACATGTATACTGTGGCTTTTGCTTTGTCTTAAAGAACGTTCAAATGCCTGCTTATATATTAAAGGAACAAATACAACTTTATTGATGTCATCATCGATGAAATTGTTGATAAAACCCTGCACTTGAATAGCTGATGGCCCATTCTGATTTGATTGTATAACTACTATATTTAAGTCATTATCATAAAGGCATACCGTTTCTTCTGATATAAATTTATCTCTTGATAATTCAAACTTTGTAAGTTTTCTTTGTCTTTTGTCATAAACAGATGGTAAGTCCAAACGATATTTGCTTAAGTCAAAACGCCACAGGGGATACTGAAGTGTAGCACCAGAGTTGATTGTGTAGTTGTTTTCTTTCTTTAGGAAAGTGGGGGTTAACACTGATGAATTGTTAGATTCAATTTCTAATTCATATAGGTTTTGCATAGATGATAGCTTTTCGAAGTAAGGTGATAAATCTACACTTTCTTCGGGATTATTGCTTAAACAAGGTCTGAAATAGTTAAATTTAATTTTCTTCGTACCCATTATACTGTTTTCTCCTTTTCTATGTTTCGTACCAATTTTATTAAAGCCGGTTTTAAGTCTTTTAATGCACGAGCATTTATAGCCATACCTAAATGTGCTGACTCCTGTACTGTAATTGGCCAAACTTGCTTATCAAGTAGTTCTATTTCACCTTTTGTAGTATGCGTGTAAGTCGAACGCTGAATACCAATAAAGGCAATAGATTTGCCATAAATTTGATTTCTATTTTCGTCAACATCAATTAATCCGTCATCATAGGCGAATATGGGAGAGCCACTTGAGCCAGGAAAACAAGCGATATCTATAGCAAATTCTTGTCGGCCATTGAAATCCAAGGCGGGATTGGTAGCTGTGATTCCCTGCCGAAATATTGGTACATAGTTTTTTCTATCCATAATATTCAATGGATACCCAATCATGAGAATCCGATGAGCCACGTTGATTGTATTAAGATGTTTCTTTGATAGGATGTGATTCTCATCCCAAGCTCGCATGGCTACCATACCGCCTATCTGATTAATGATAGAACCAATGGATAAAATAGCTAAATCTTCTGTTGGATGTATCAATAAGTAGTCATGAACATTCATAAAAATTTGATGTGCCATCTTCCCAAGTTGTGGGTGTCCATCTTTGTCAGTGGTCGTCCAAGAAAAACGGAGCATGTCCATTCCTTCAAGGACATGGCGGTTACTGACAATGACCGGATAACCAATCTCAGGATTATCATCATCACGATACATAAAAAAGAAGCCTGTTCCTTGCTTGGGCGTTTCAGCTTCGCTGATTTCTGTTAAAAGTAGAGTATTCAGTTGAAGCGAATCAAGTATGTCTACCTCTGTAAAATCTTCCATGATGTATCTTCCTTTTAATTTGTTTTCTTGGCATTTTCAAAAATGCTCATTAAATTTTTGACAGCAGCTTTTCCAGCCTCATCCAGTTGAGAATAGCGTCGCTGAATATCGTCCGTGTCGGAATCTCCTAATGTATTACTGGTCATTACGATATGACTATCTTGAGTAGTGTCCCCCAGCAGGCCCTTCTGGAAGCCTGTGCCCTGCGGCTCGTCGGTGCGGCCGAGGAGGTAGTCTACTGAGACGTTGAAGAAGTCGGCAAAGTCCATAAGGGCTTGAGTCTCAGGAATACGTTTTCCATTTTCAAATTGAGAAATAGCTGCAGCTGTATACTTACGACCATATCTAATATTGAATTGGCTTATCAGTTCTTCTTGGGTAAGTTGCTTGTTTTTTCGGAGCTCTTTAAGTTTAATCATTAGAAACCCTCCCTTTCTACTTAACTAAAAGTATAAAGTCTACTAAACTCAAAAAGAATACCGAAAAAGTTAAGTTTTTCATAAAAGCGGTTGACAACTTAACTCAAATAGTATATTATAGCCTCATGAGATAACTTAACCGAAACGATAAGGAGGTGAGTTGCATGGCTTATAATCGTTATGAGATGAAAGCGGCGAGAAACAGGAGAAACCTACGTCAAGCAGATATAGCAGATATGTTAGGAATCGTCCCTGGTGTTTACAGCCGTAAGGAAACTGGTGCGGGAAAGTTTTCTCTAGCCGAGGTAGACACACTCAGAAAAAATATGGGATTAACCGACACCGAAATAAAGCAAATTTTTTTTGCGAACTAACTTAACTTAAATGGAAAGTGAGGTTTAACAAATGAAAGTTATGACAGTAGCAAATAGCAATCTTGATGAGTTAGTACAAGTTAATGATGAGCAGGTAGTTACGGATAGCCGCAGAGTTGCAGAGGTGTTTGAAAAGGAACATCGGAATGTGACAGCAACTATAAGAGAAATTTTGGCTGCTGAAAATTCAGCAGCGAGATTCTTCCACGAAATCACCTACGAGAACCGTGGTAAGCAATATCCTTGCTACCTAATGAACCGTGACGGATTCAGCTTGTTGGTTATGGGCTTCACTGGCAAAAAGGCACTGGAATGGAAAATCAAGTACATCGAAGCCTTCAATGCCATGGAAAAGCAGCTGAAGACGCCGAAGCTCTCGCCCAATCCCCATTACCGTACACGCATGATTAAGACCGCGGTGAAGGATATTTCGGAAACAGCGGATGTTATCGCTCAGTACTTTGGGGTAAAGCCGGGAATGGCTAGGTCAGCGGCTATGACCATGGTAGGGAGTGCCTATGGCATTGACCCGGAGCCTTTGCGGCAGCTTCTTCCAAGTGAAGAAAAGCCCAGCTATCTGACACCGACGGCTATTGGTGAGATGCTGGGCGGGATTCGTGCAAAGGACGTCAATATTATGCTGATGGATTTAGGTCTGCAAGAAAAATCCGGCAAAGGCTGGATGCTTACCACCAAGGGCAAAGAGTTTGGGGAGTCGATACCCTACACCCGCAACGGCCATAGCGGATATCAGATTCAATGGTGCCCGGAGGTAGTGGAACATTTGCGGTGATGTCCCTGCTGTTATCTTAACATAAAGAAGTTTTTTTATTCCTGCGCCGATACGCAGGAATTATAAGGAGGTTTTTCAATCGTGCCAAGAATTGTCGGAGATTCCGAAAACATTTTTTACCAAGCCAGGATGCGGGCAGCCGCCCGTGACACAGATTTTGAATCACGGGCCAGCGCAGAAAACATTGTGGGGATAAGCTCCACACGGCTTTATCAGATTGAGCGAGGTCTTCGCCAACCGCATCGCGATGAATTACTCATCATGGCCAAGGAATATGAGGCACCGGAATTGCTGAAGGCTTACTGCCGGGAGATGTGTCCGGTGGGCAGCAGGTGTCAGGAACTTGAGGATAAGTAGCTATGGAAGGAGGGAGGCAGTATGTTCAAAAGCAAACTTTGGTTAAGTATAACGGATGTCATGACGCTCACAGGATATAAGCGAACCAAGGCCAGCGGGATGGTGGCAATGGCTAATGCTTATACCGTAAAGCAGGGCAAAGTCCCGCCACGTAGAGGTTGTTGCTGGATAAAAGCATTTGCTAACCTGACAGGGCTTACCAAGCCGGAGATTTTAGAAGCATTAAACAGAGAGGAGGTTACCGAATGATTATAGATAGGGAATGGGACGAGCTTATCTGGCGGGCGGCGTTATCTGCCGGAGTTTGTGGAAGGTATCAAAGAGCTCAATCCGTGGGTCAAGGAAAATGACTATGTGATTCACGCCGGGGATAAAATCCGTATTTCCTATTGGATTAAGAAGGAGCGTGATTAAGACGCAAGCAGTTACATGTCATCCGGGGTACGGGTGCTTGTCATGTCGGCTGCCCGCCAGCTACTGCAAAGGTGCCCCGCCTATTGTCACAACAGATGAGCGTCAAATGCTAATTGCCGCGGGCTTTAGTCATCGAATCCGTGGCAAAAACAAAAAGACCGATTCTGTTCCAGCAGAATCGGTCCGAAAATAAAAACCTTGGCTAAAAGGATTTTATAGTCTGATTTTATCACATTGATTAGGAGGTTATCAAATAATGAAATCGTTTTACGATATCAATCAGGAAATTCTTGATTGCGTAGACACGGAAACCGGGGAAATCCTTGATGAAGAAAAACTGCGCAATCTCCAGATGGAGAAAAAGGAAAAGATTGCCAGTATGGCACGTTGGGTAAAGGATTTGCGCGTTGAGTCGGAGGCTCTCAAAGAGAAAATCGTACGTCTTACGGCTCGGAAGAAATCCGCTGAAAATAAACAGGACCGCCTGAAGGCCATCATCATGGATGAGCTGGGCGGCAAGAAATTCAAGGACGAAACGGTAAGCATCTATTATGGCGCGTCTCAATCGGTATCGATTGATGATAATACAAAGGTTCCGGTGCAGTATCTGAAATACGCGGAACCGCAGGTTGACCGCAAGGGGCTTTTGCACGATTTGAAGCTGGGTGTCGAATTGGATGGCATTCACATTGTCGAAAGTCGCCACCTTGTTATCCGTTAAGGGGGTGATAAAAATGACGGGATTTGATATCAAGATTGAGCGCGGTCCCAAGGCTAACAAGCCCATCAAGGCAGTTATCTATGGACCGGAAGGCATCGGGAAATCAACCTTTGCCGCACAGTTTCCGAATCCGCTTTTTATTGATACAGAAGGTTCTACGGATTTGATGGATGTAATGCGTTTCCCTCGTCCGGAACAATGGGAACAGCTTCTGACGGAGGTCGAGGCAGTTATTCAGAATCCGACCTGCTGTAAAACACTGGTCATTGATACCGGGGATTGGGCAGAGCGCCTTTGTGAAGCTTACGTCTGCAGGAAGGGCGGCAAGGATGGTATCGAGGACTTCGGGTATGGCAAGGGCTATACATACGCCAAGGAGGAATTCGGGCGGGTGCTGGACAAGCTCAGCAAAGCCAATGAGGCAGGATTTAATATTGTGGTTACGGCGCATTGCATTATCCGCAAGTTTGAGCGTCCGGACGAAATGGGTGCCTATGACCGCTACGAGCTGAAGCTCGGAAATAAGGCGGGCAATCACTGCGCTGCACTTCTCAAGGAATGGGCTGACTGCGTATTATTCGCCAACTACAAAGAAATCGTGACGGAAGTCAATGGCAAGAACAAAGTCCAGAGCGGGCGGCGTGTGATGTATACCACCCATGCGCCGACATGGGATGCAAAAAATCGCTTTGGGCTCAAAGAGGAATTGCCTTTTGAGTATGAGCAGATAGCGCAGTTTATTCCAGATACCGCTGAGACTACACAGGAGCCTGCAGGAGAGCCGAAAAAGGCAAAGGCTACCACGAGTGACACCAGGAAGAAAAAGAGCGCTGAAAAGCCCGAAAAAACGGCAAATACAGAAGCGCCCAAGGATGGCTACGGCGTTGGAGTTAATCCTGAACTGTTTAACCTCTGCGAGGAGAATAATATCCACCTATGTGACCTTGAAGATTTCGTTACAAGGAATGGAATCCTCAGCAGGCCGACACCGGCAAAAGATTTCCCGGCAGGACTGGTAAAGGATTTAATCCGCCAATTTGATGATGTGAAGGACGATATCTACAAGCATTGTCCGGTACCGTTCTAAGTTTGATTTGATGATTTTTTTTAAAGAGGAGATTTTATCATGGCTTTTACAACTTCGGAAAACTACAACGACAATAAGACCGTAAGCGCAGATGCGCTGGAGTGGGGGCAGGCGATTGTCTGCGAGGAAGCGCCGGAATACATCACGCTTAAACCGGGTGAATACGAATTCACGGTCAAAAGCTTCGAGCGTTCGTTCTATAACGGCGGCACCAGCAAGGACGGCAAGAAGAAAGAGCCGTGCAATGTTGCCAAGGTGAAGCTCGAAATCGTCACGGATGAGGGGACGGCAATCGTTAATGATTCGTTCTTCCTCAAAGCCAATATGGCGTGGAAAATCGGCTCGTTCTTCCAGTGCATTGGCATGGCCAAGACCGGTGAAAGCTTTGTGCCGGACTGGGATAAAGCAATCGGCTGCACGGGCCGTGTGAAGACCAAGACCCGCGAGTACAACAACAACACATACAACGATGTAGACCGTTACGTAAAGAGAGGTTAATCGAATGGAGCTTCGACCATATCAGGAAGAAGCCCGTGCATCAGTAGAGCAGGAATGGGAGCAGGGGCATAAGAAAACCCTGCTCGTCTTGCCTACGGGCACAGGCAAAACCGTAGTATTCAGCAAAATTACAGATGATTGTGTAAAAGACGGCAAGCGGGTGCTGATTATGGCACATCGCGGAGAGCTTCTTGACCAGGCTGCAGAAAAATTGAAAAAGACAACCGGACTCAATGCAGCTGTAGAAAAAGCCGAGTCCAGTTGTCTTAATTCATTGCTCCGTGTAACCGCGGGCTCTGTCCAAACTTTGGGCAGGGAGAAACGGTTGGAGCGGTTCAGTGAAAATTATTTTGACACCATCATCATTGATGAGGCACATCACGCCATCAGTAAATCATACCAGAATGTCCTTCAGTATTTCAGTAATGCAGAGGTCTTGGGTGTCACTGCGACACCGGACCGCGCAGATATGAAGGATTTGGGCAGTTTCTTTGATTCACTAGCTTATGAGTATAGTTTACCACAAGCTATCCGCGATGGCTACCTGGTACCGATAAAAGCGCAGACAATTCCGTTGCAGCTCGATATCAGCAAGGTAACTATGTCAGCCGGGGATTTCAAGGCATCGGATGTGGATGACGCTTTGGAGCCATATCTGGAGCAGATAGCCGAAGAAATGCGGCATTATTGCAAGGGGCGTAAAACGGTTGTGTTTTTGCCACTGGTCAAGACCTCGCAAAAGTTCCGCGACATTCTCAATCAGCATGGGTTCCGGGCGGCCGAGGTCAATGGTGAATCCGCTGACCGCCAGCAGATACTGGAGGACTTTGACAAGGACCAATACGATGTGCTCTGCAATTCCATGCTGTTGACCGAAGGGTGGGACTGTCCCAGTGTTGACTGCGTGATTGTACTGCGTCCGACCAAAAGCCGCGCGCTGTACAGCCAGATGGTCGGGCGTGGTACCCGTCTGTTTGCAGGCAAGAAAGACCTGTTGTTACTGGATTTCTTGTGGATGACGGAACGGCATGAGCTTTGCCGCCCGGCACATCTCATTGCAAAATCCAAGCAGGTAGCAGACAAGATGACCGCCAAAATTGCCGAATCGGATGAACCGCAGGAGCTTGGCGAAGTTGAACAGGAAGCAGAACAGGACATCGTCCGGGAACGCGAAAACGCACTGGCTCAGGAACTGGAGCAGATGAAGAAACGCAAGCGCAAGCTGGTTGATCCGTTACAGTTTGAACTGTCGATTGGCGCTGAAGATTTGAGCAGCTATGTTCCGGCGTTCGGTTGGGAAGTTGAGCCGGTCACGGACAAGCAGAAAACCAAGCTGGAGAAATTCGGTATTTTCCCGGATGAAATCGAAAGCGCAGGCAAAGCGGCGGTTATCTTAAAGCGGATCATGAAACGTGTAGACTTGGGGCTTTCCACACCAAAACAGATTCGCTTCCTCGAAAAGAAGGGATTTCAGCATGTGGGGACATGGAGCTTTAAGGAAGCTAACGGCATGATTACACGGATTGCAACCAGTAATTGGAGGATTCCACGGGGCATTAATCCCCTGACGTATAAACCGGTTGAGGTTAGGAGTGCAGAATGAATAAACAAGATTTAATTGACGCAATGAATCATATCAATCCCAGCGCCGTTTCCTATGAGGAATGGTGCCAGGTAGGTATGGCGCTTAAACATGAGGGTTTCCCGTGTGCGGTATGGACGGATTGGAGTGCACAGGATTCATCACGATTCCACAATGGAGAATGTGAGAAGAAATGGGCCAGTTTTCGCGAGCAGGTCGACAAGCCGGTTACGGCAGGGACCTTGGTCAAGATTGCTTATACGCATGGATGGGTACCACCACAGGTTGATGACCATGCTATGGGATGGAATGAAGCGGTATTGGTGACGGATACGGAGAAGCGCACAGGTATTATCGACAGGAACTGGCTGGAAGGCCGCGAGGTTATCGAGCCGCAGGATTCAGAATGGAATCCTGCCGATGACCTCATCAAATACCTTGAGGTGCTGTTCCAACCGGAAGAAATCGTCGGCTATTGTTGTGAATCCTATCAGCGCCATAACGATGAGCGTTGGACACCGGCAGGCTCCGGTGTGTATGTCCGTACTGCCGGGGAGATTATCGCCAAATTGAAGCTCTATCGTGGAGACAGCGCGGTTATTGGCAAAGCGCTTGGTGATTACAATCAGGAATGCGGCGCATGGATTCGGTTCAACCCGCTCAATGGCGAGGGCGTAAAGAACGCCAATGTAACGGATTTCCGCTATGCGCTCATTGAATCAGACAAGCTGTCCATTGAGAAGCAGAATGAAATCATCCACAAGCTGGAGCTTCCGGTAGCGGCACTGGTCACGTCAGGCAATAAATCCCTGCATGCGATTGTCCATGTGGATGCCGGCAGTTACACCGAATATCGGAAGCGGGTTGATGCGCTCTATAAGATTTGTCAGGAGAATGGCCTTGAGCTTGACCCGGCGAACCGCAATCCATCGAGACTGTCCCGTATGCCCGGTGTTATGCGGGCGGGCAAGAAGCAATTCCTCGTGGAAACCAATATCGGCAAAGAGAGTTGGGAAAAATGGCAGGAGTGGTACGCCGAACAAAATGACGATTTGCCGGATTTTGAGAATCTGGCAGATGAATGGGAGAACCTCCCCGAACTTGCACAACCGCTTATTGATGGCATTCTCCGGCAGGGACATAAGATGCTGCTTTCGGGGCCGTCCAAGGCGGGAAAGTCTTTCCTGCAGATTGAAATGGCTATAGCTCTAGCAGAGGGGCTGCCTTGGCTCGGATGGAACTGCGCACAGGGGACAGTCATTTATGTAAACTTCGAGCTGGACCGGGCAAGCTGTCTGCATCGTTTCAAGGATGTGTATGAATCTTTGGGTATAGAGCCGAAGAATCTGCGTAACATTGATATCTGGAACCTGCGCGGCAAGAGCCTGCCGATGGACCAGTTGGCCCCCAAGCTTATACGCCGGGCACGGAAGGAAAACCCGATAGCCATTATCCTTGACCCGATATACAAGGTCATTACCGGTGATGAAAACAGCGCCGACCAGATGGCACGGTTCTGTAATCAGTTTGACAAGGTATGTACAGAGGTTGGCTGCAGCGTGATTTACTGCCATCACCACAGTAAAGGTGCGCAAGGCTCCAAGAAAGCCATGGACCGTGCAAGCGGTTCAGGCGTATTTGCCCGTGACCCAGATGCGCTGATTGATATTATCGAGCTTCCGCTCAAAGAGGAGCAGTACGAAAACATGAAAGCCGACAAGCAGCGGGAGATTATCACGCAATATCTTGATACACATGTGAGCGGCTGGCGTAATCGCCTGCCGGACGAACATCTGAGCGATGCTTTCCGGCTGAGCGAGTATTGTAAGCATAATCTTTATGAGAATGCCAAGGATGAACTGTTCACCCAGATTGCCGAGTCTGACCGCCACGTTGAACATACGACGGCATGGCGTGTAAGCTGTACGCTCCGCGAATTCGAGAAGGCAGATAACAAGGATATATTCTTCAGCTGGCCCATACATCGTGTTGATGAATCGGGGATGTTATCTAAAATCCGTCCGGATATCGAAATCAACGGCAAGACCATTCATCAGCGGGATGTACCCGATGGCAGCCACAAGGCTGAGAAGCTCGCGAAGGAGCGCCAGCAGGTTATTGATGCGTATACGCTCATTGCCGCAGGCAAGGAACCGGATGATGACGGAGTTGTTCGGGTGAAACTTGGAGATTTTGTTGAACGTTCGGAAGAACTATTCGGCAAAGAAATAACTAAACCTGGTATTCGCAAGAAACTTAACAAGTTTGGTGATTTCACTGTTGAGCGAGGAACCGTCATCCCATTCCATGACGAGGATGATGAATCTGAAAATGATGATAATAATTGTGTAGAAGATTCTGACTAATACCTAAGAGAAACTGTTACTTTTTTGTATATATATACATATAGGTTTTAGTTATTTGGTTTCAGGCTTAAAAAAGAGAGTTTTGAAACCGGATATACGGTAGGGGGCTTAAAATGCGCCCCCATACCTATCCGGATTTCAAGAACTTTTTTAAGCAAAAGCCAACAAAAGTGGAGAGGTGTGGAGATAGTAAGTGGAGTTTTTTGTTTCAATGCGAATTCCGACCGCAACACAACAGGAACACAAGGTTGCCGTCGTGAATGGTAAGCCAAGATTTTATGAACCGGCAGAAGTGAAAGCCGCCCGCCAGAAGTATATGAGTTACCTGAGCAGCCATGCTCCGGAGAATCCCCTTGATGGCCCTGTTCGGCTGATGGTCAAATTTTGTTTTGCGGGCGGCCAGGGATGGAAAACCACCAAGCCCGATACCGACAACATGATTAAGATGATGAAGGACTGCATGACCAGACTCGGCTACTGGCATGATGATGCCCAGGTATGCAGTGAGATTGTGGAAAAGTTCTACGATGCGCATGAGGGTATCTATGTAAGGCTTGAAAAGCTGTAAGCAGTATCAGGAGGAAAAGACTATGAAACTTGAAGTGTGTAAACCGGAAAAGACTTTTGAAGCTCAGCTGGACCATTGTGGTAAAGAATTTGAGGAACTTATACAGGCGCTGGCTATCTATCGTAATGAACCAACACAGAAACATCGTGCCGAAGTGCTTTTTGAAGCGCTGGACTGCATCACCTGTTTGTGGACATTCATCTTTATGATTTTCAGCCGGGCCGAGATTGACGCGGGGATTAATGTCGTGAACTGCAAGAACTATGTCCGCGGGTACTTGATGACGCCGGATGACTATGACATAGGCGCAGCATCTGAGAGAACCTCAAATATTCTTGAAGGAGCTGAAGCAAGATGAGCAGTTTGGCCAGGGCGAGAGCACGCAAGGAGAAAAAAGCACGAAATAAAGGGTATGCTCGCGGTGAGAAGGTAAGCTCCAGTATAAATCGTAATGTTTATCGGTCTTACGTTGAACAGCTGAAGGCAGAAGAAATCCATCGGAAGGAAGTTATCGCAAACCTTTGGATAATTTTCCAGTATACCATGATTGAGCGATACCGCTTTGGAGCACAGCGCTTGACCAGACTACGCAATAAGACATGGGGCGAGTTTGAAGCGATTATGGCAGGTAATGTCCATGTGCGGGAAATAGACCAGTTTCTGCGAAATGATGTAGAATTCTCCTGCGGACTCAGCGCAGTAGATAAAAATGCCAGTCGTTGGAAACAGATAGAAGACCAGGCTATCCGCGAAGTATCGGCGGCTTTTCTCATGGCGCTTCTCGATGAATTTAACATCAAGAGCAAAGGCTTGGAAAATATCTGCCATTATGCTTTTGACCTGAACAATAAGCTGGTGGCCGGTGAAATAAGTTATACGGACATGGAAAACCGCATAGTAAAAGTGATGTCCAGAAAGATTCCTAAGAAAAGAGTTTTGACGGAGGTAGCTATGTGACGGATGAAGAGTTAGAGTCTATAAAACTTCCACCTTGCCGTTATTGTGGCGGCAAGGCGAGTGTCAGAAGGGCGAGCCAGGAATGGTAGTATGTCGGCTGTGGGTGTCAGCTGAAAAACCAATGTACAAGGGAATTTGTGCTGGAATGTGTGGAACAATGGCGGAGGATACACGGGCGATGACTGAGATTGCAGAACATTGGCTAGCAATGTTAGCAGGTTTTCTGTTTTGCCTGCCAGCGTGTGTGACATTGCTGATTTGGGCGTGGAGGACGAGGAAATGAAATTAATAATTGACACTACGGACAAGGAAAACGTTAAAGCGAGATATGATGATTTGGATACCCAAGAATTAGGATGGGTGCTCGGCAAGATTGTCGAAAATATTGCACAAAAAACAAATAACGATGCGGATGAACTTAAAATACAGTTTATATGCGCATTAAGCGCGGCGCTACTTACGTCAGAAAAAGATGCTGAAATTAAAAGTGTAAAGCCTTGGGAGTGTGGCGAATAATGAATTTAATGGTTGATAGATATACACACAGAATGAACTTGATTTAATCTATGCAGCATTGTGCCATTTTCCAGCTGATAATCCTAGATGTGGCGAGGTTTTCTTGTTAAAAGAAAAATTTAGACAGTATCAAAGTACGTTTTTAGCAAATGGGGAGCGTGATTCAGAAGGCAGAGAAACCAATGGTTAAAAAAGATTTATCGTGGCGTGAAAAGCTAAATTACATTTGGTGCATACTAAGATTCTCAAAACGTATAGCAAATTGGATTGTAATGAATTGTGAGCATTGCCACCATCACGAACTAGAAAGAATTGGCAAACCGATAGAGGCTGATAGCGGAAAGCAAAAAGAGTTTCTGCAAAAGTACAGGTGCTTACATTGCGGTGCTATAGGGATAGTTACGCAAATATGGGTTAAGGAGCGTGGTTCAGATGACAGAGAATAAAGTTTGGAAAAGTATATCCGTAAACATCATGGATGGGGTCGCAGCACTTAAAGGAAAAGAGCTAAATGAGCCGTTTATGATTGAGTCCAGCACGCACAAAGTCGCTAAGCGTGTGCGGTTTACCGAAAACGGTATGGAGTATCTCGACGAAATGTGCAACAAATGGTACCAGACGGATGGTTTTTTAAAAGAAATTTTGACGGGGCAGGCGACTGAGATTGATGAATGATTTTTATCTCAGTGGCTAACGTAATTAAACGAAATGAGTTAAAAATTTAATTCGATTTGTTGAGTTAAAAAAGAGGCGGGCAACATGATTAAAAGACTATTATGGAGGGTTCAGCCTATGCGGCATATAGCAAAGCGTGACCAGCGCCACCGGGAAATGCAGCAGCGTGAGGATGCATTCCGAAAATTTTTGGAGTCTGAGAAAAAGAAGTTGGCTGAACAGCGAAAGAAGGGCTAAAAATGGCAATTAACGCATTAGGGCAGGTCAATATGAGCGGCGGAACGCCAGTTCGCAAGATGGAAAATGAACGCCGCGGGAGCATGGTTTCCGAGTGTCATTCACGACATGCTACGCCGGAGGGCTCGGAATACTATTATCAGGGTAATATACTTAAGTATGTTTGTCGTTATCGGGAAAAGGGCGGGTCTGAATTACTTAAAAAGGTTCGCTGGTATCTTGAATGACTTATCAATATGCGGGAGATTAAGGAGATGAAGCTACACGATGATTAAAGTCGACAAGCAGCATCATAAAATTGTTAGAACTTCCCAGGTATGGGGCGAATGGGAATACACCTATTATGAAAGGCATAGGCAGATAAGCAAAGCGCGGGAATTGATGGGGCATCCGCCAGAGGAGGAAATCCAGCATGGAAAATGAGCAGGACATTGTCAAAGGCATGAGTGAGGACCGCAAACTGGCGGAAGATTATATCTTGAACTATACGAAGCATAAAAAAGACTATGAGCGCAAAAAAAGGGAATGGCTGGAACAGGGCCGCCCGCCAGTGGATACTAACGTTGGCGGCGGTAAAGGGAATCTGCCCGGGCACCCGGTGGAAGATATGGCCATAAAGTCAGCCGACTATGATATTGAACATCTTAGATATCTGTGGCTTAGAGCTATAGAAATTGCACTTCGGACATTCGGGGAGCGCAAGAGAATCTTTATTAGCTGCCGGCAGGAGGCGGAGCGCCATAATATTGGTGGGCGTGGGCGTCACGGGTGGGTAGTTTACACCCAGCGCAGATATGCGGAGGAAATCGAGAAGAGATTTATCAATGCGAATGGCTGGTTAGGGGATAGAAGAATTAGGGATATGTGGCGTCAGATTTTGGATTGTGTGGTTGAGATTCATTTAAGACTGCAAGCTAAAATTTTTTAAAAACGGCAGCCGTTTTATAGACAAAAACCGTGGTATGCTATTACTGTGGAATTTATGAAATCCCCTAAGATATTTCAGTTCTCAGAGAGACCGTCTGTTATGGGCGGTCTTTTCTAATGCAGTTGCAATTGAAAAAATCCCCCTTGATTAGATTAAATGTATTGACAAAATATCAATAATACAGTATAATATAATCAAGGAGGTGAGATAGTGGTAGAACAAATGAAAGAAGTAGTTGAAAACATTGTGTTATTCGTCGCAGGATGCGAAGCGATAATCAAAATTGTAAAACTACTGATTTGGGCAAAAGAAAAGCTCCGAAAACTTCTGAAAGGCGGTCGACACGCTAGGAAGTAATCAGAGCGAGGGAGGGAATCAAGGAAGATTCCTTCTCTTGCCTATATTCTATCACGACAACGACATGAGAGCAATGTTATTTACTACATTGATGGTGGGCTTAATGCTTATCCTTAGACCTCCAACATCAGAACTAGGCATCTGGCTAGAGCGTGGATGGATTGTGTTAATGGTCATATATTGGCCATTATATCTGATTGTAGGGAGGGATAAGAATGGCAGAGAGTAAAAGCACCAGAGGTGGAAAACGTGAGGGTGCAGGCAGACCAAAGGGCGCAACGAAACCGGAGGGAACACGCAAGCCTAGGCAGCTAAGAGCCTATGATGATGAATGGGAGATTATCAAACGCTTTGAGCAGATGGTAAAGCATGGCAACAAAGAAGCCTGCATAAAGGCTTTGGAGAAATTAGAAGAATAACAGGAATGGGCATTGCTTCGGCAGTGCCTTTTCTAATGCAACACAGATGGAGGCGTGAAAAATGCTGACAAAGATATGCGGCAGGTGTGGCCGAGTCATTCAGCAGGGTGGGCAATGTCCATGCGAAGCTGAACGCCAGCGTGAATATGATTGTGAACATCGGAACCGCGAGTCAGCATCGTTTTATCATAGTAAGAGCTGGAAGCTTCTGCAGCAGGCTGTAGCCTCACGCGCTGGTTATACGGATGAGTATCTTAGATATTACAAAGGACGGATTCAGCAGGGGAGAATTGCACATCACATTGCGCCGGTTGACGAGCGCCCCGACCTTCGCCTGGATGGCAGGAATATCATTTATGTATCCGACAAGACACATCAGATGATTCATGCGGAGTATGGCAAAGGTGAGCGCGAAAAACGTGAAATGATGATGCGGCTCTACAGAATTCGGATGGACGCAGAAGAAAATTTGGAAGAGTGATGGCCCCGGGGTGGTCAAAAAAGTTTTGACTCAAAAAACATAGAACCGCATGGCCTCTTTTCTTGCGAAGAAACGCCAAAAAACATGAGGGGAGGTTTAAGAAATGGGACGACCTAGAAAAGTAATTGCAATGTCAACGGGCAACATCAGCAAGGCACAAAAAGCCGCCCGCGCTGAGGGCGAAAAGGTTCTGAAGGTTAGCCGTGATGAGTTGAGAGCTCCGGACTGGCTCCCAGATAAAGCCGCCCTCGAATTTGAGCGGGTTTGCAGGAATGCTGCGGAGCTGGGGATGCTCGACAATTTGGATTTGTCGGTACTGGCCGTTTATGCGGACAACTACAACCGATATATCGAGGCATCGACTCAGTTATCCTTGCATGGCCATGTCATCACGACGGATAAGGGATATGCGATGCCTTCGCCGTGGGTATCAATCCTTAATCAGTCGGCAAAAAATATCTTCTCTTGCTCAGCAAAGCTGGGGCTGGCCGTTACGGATCGGCTGAAGCTTATCACGCCAGTCAAGGAAGAGAAGACTGTGAACAAGTTCATCAAGTTCCTGGGCGATGGTTCGAATGGATAGAACCACAGAATATGCCAAGCTGGTGCTGAGTGGTAAGCGGATTTGTGGTCGGTCAGAACGGTTGGCAGCGGAACGCCACATCAATGACATGAAGAATAAGTCATCTGAATGGATTTTTGATGTGGCGGAAGCAGAACGGCATATTGATATTGCCAACACACTGACCATCGGCGAAGGCGAAGCTCATGCGCTAAAGACTCGCGGCTTCCAGAACTTCATCATTGGTTCACTTTTTGGATGGCGGCGCAAGCGGTCAGATATTCGCCGATTCCGTGAGGCTTATGTTCAGGTAGGACGGCAGAATGGCAAATCATTCTTAGCCGGTGCTCTTGCCAATGACTTCGCCACCTTTGGCGGATACCAGTATGGCCGCATATTCTGCACAGCCACAAAACAGGATCAGGCAAACATCGTCTGGGATGAAGTTCGTAAGTTTATCGAATCCGATAAAGACCTTGCTGAGCTCTACAAAATCAAGACTTACGATAAGACCATTACAAGCCGGGTAACCGGCACCACAATCAAAGCCATTGGGCGTGATACCAAAAGTGCAGATGGCTTCCGTACTATCCTGGCAATAGTTGATGAATATCATGCCCATCCGACCAATCAGATGTATAAGCTGATGATGGACGGGCAGGATATGGTCAAAAATGCGTTGACGATAGCGATTACAACGAGCGGATTCAATCTGAAATCACCATGCTATGAACAGTATCAGTTCTGCAAAAAAGTATTGGAGGGCGTAGTTCAGAAGGATTCGCTCTTTGTATACATAGCTGAAATGGATGAGGATGATGATATCTGGAAGCGGGAGAATTGGGCAAAATCAAATCCGCTTAAGTTGTTCCTGCCGGATGATGTCACGCTGGATGAAGAAAAGCTCAAGGTAGTTGCCTCCAAGGCGATTGACGCCAAGGAGAAACAGGGCGAGGAATTGGTCAATTTCAAGACCAAAACGTTAAATGAGTGGGTAACTTATACAGGCGGCGCGCTTCTTGACCTTGCGGCATGGAAGCTGGGCGGCAGTGATAAGACCATCGCAGATATGACCGCCCGCGATGCATTTCTTGGCATTGACCTGTCAAGCGGCGGTGACTTAACGAGCATTGCTTTGTTGTTTCCGCTGACGAATGACAATGTATATATCTGGTCCCACAGTTATATGCCGGAGCTGCGACTGGCAGAGCATATCAAATCCGATGACGCGCCGTATGGTGTGTGGAAGAATCAGGGGCTTATCACACTGACCAGTGGGATGTATGGCATCAAAACGGATTACAAGTACATTATCGCTGACCTGAAGCGAATCATTGAGCAGTACAATATCCGTATTATCGGTTGTGGATATGATGCGCATAATGCCGCAGCGTTTTTAGGCGACCTCGATGAGGTGCTGGATTGCGATATTACCGAGGTTAAGCAGTCCGCCCGTTCACTCAATGACCCGACGAAGGACTTTGCACTGTCGGTCAAGGCTGGGCAGGTCAGCTACGACAAAAACAATGCGCTCTTGTCATGGAGTGCTGCCAATGCTATCGTATCGGAGCCGAACAGCTTCGGAGAAATTAAAGTAGATAAAATGACACAGACGAACCGAATCGACCCCATAGACGCCATTGTGGATGCCTGGAAAGTTTGGTTTGTGTCGAAGCAGAACAACAGCCCCAGTGGCGAGGAAGCATTCCAGATATGGCTGGATTCCTTGAATGAAGGTGAGTAAATGAAACTATTCGCGAAAATAAAATCATACTTTGCTAATGAGAGCAGCTCAATGAGTCTTTCCGACATCAATGAGCTGTTTTTTGGTGGTTCGGCATCACAATATGGCCCAGACTTGTCGGAAATCACCTATTTTACCTGTTTGAAAACCTTGTCTGAAGCATTGGGAAAGATGCCAATATACCTTATGAGTGAGGATAAAAAGCGGGTGACGGACCATGAAACAGCACAATTCCTTTCGGTATCGCCGAATCCTGTCTATACGCCGATTCAGTTTTTCACTTATATGGAGTTTTGCCGGAACCATTTCGGCAATGCTTACGCATATGTGGAGCGGATGAACGGGAAAATCACGGGCATTTATCCGCTTGACCCCAGAATGGTGCAGATTTGGGTAAATAATACCGATGCCTTCACTCAGCGCAAGTACACCTACTATTACACGGATGAGCGCAGCGGGAAGTCCTACTGGCTGGATCCGGAGGATGTGCTTCACGTTAAATCATGGGTGACAGACCGCTCGGGGCTGGCTGGGAAGTCCGTGAGGGAAATCCTTGCCACCAATATGGCTGGTTCCAAGGCATCGCAGGCTTTCCTCAATGACCTGTACCAGAAGGGCCTCACAGCCAATGCCGTGGTCAAGTATGTGGGTGACCTGTCGAGGGAGCAGCAGAAAGTCATGCTCAAGCAGATTGATAAGCAGGCCCGGGATGAAGGCCGGCGGCTCATCACTTTGCCCGTCGGATATGACATTCAGACGCTTGACCTTAAGTTGACGGACTCCCAGTTCTATGAACTGAAGAAGTACAATGCTTTGCAGGTAGCTGCGGCTTTTGGCATCCAGCCGAACCAGCTCAATGATTACAGCAAGTCAAGCTATGCGAACAGTGCAGCGCAAAGCCTTAGCTTCTATGTCAACACGCTTTTGTATAACATTACGCTCTATGAGCAGGAATTCAATCGAAAGCTATTGACAACCAAGGAACAGCGGGCGGGCCTGGGCTTCAAGTTCAATGTTTGGACAATCCTGCGTGGCGATCCCACACAGCAGGCAGATGTACTGCAAAAAATGGTCACGTCAGCAATATATTCGCCAAACGAGGCCCGAAGCAAGCTGGATATGCCGCCTACGGTGGGCGGCGATGTTCACATCGTCAACGGCTCCTATGTGAAGCTGGAGGATGTGGGGCTTGCCTACATGGCAAGAGTAAATCAATCAGCGGAAGGAGGTGACGACAATGCTGAAAATCAAAAATAGTGCAGATAGTGCGGAGATGTATATCAGTGGTGCCATTGTTGATGATGAAACGGGTGGCTATTTTGAAGCCTGGGGGGATAATGGTACAGGTTATGAGTGGCCGAAGGCTGTCAAAGAACAGCTGGATGCCATTGATGATAATGCACCGCTTACTATCTATATCAATTCAGACGGTGGGAGCGTACCTGCTGGTGTAGCAATCGCCAATATGATTGCTCGTCACAAAGGGAAGACGACTGCCGTTGTGGATGGATGGGCTTGCTCGATTGCGACGCAGATTTTCTTTGCCGCTGACGAGCGAAAGATTCCATCCAATGCCTATCTGATGATTCATAAGCCCAGCACCTATGCCGCTGGTGATGCCAATGACTTCCAGAAGGTCGTAGATGCGCTGGATGTATTGCAGGAGGGGCTAGAAACTACTTATCGCAATGCCGCCCGTGAGGGGGTAACGGATGAGCAGATTCATCAGATGGTGGAGGACACCACCTGGCTGACGGGCGCGGATGCTGCAGAGCTTTTCAATATTGAACTGCTCGAAGCGACGCAGACTGCTGCATGTGCCAGTGGCCTCGTCAAGTTCAAGAACATGCCAAAGGGCATCAACTTTGCGGACAGGAAGCCGGTAACTCCGAAACAGGAGCCGACGCCTGAGCCGCAGGATGCAGATAATTACAAAGTAAGGGCTGCTATTCAGCTCGCAATTATGGAAGGAGAGATTCTCAATGAAGAAATCTGACGAACTCAAGAAAGTCGTTGACGAGCTGAAGGCGAAGGCTGACCAGCTCCAGGCGGCTGAACAGTATGACGAGGCGTTTGCTGTCGCTAATGAACTGAAGGACGCTATCCGCGACTACAAGACCGCCAAGGCTATCGAAGAGGCCGAGGCCACCAACTTCATCAAAGAGGCGGCGCCGGCAACGAATAAAAAGCAGGTTAGCGATGCCGTTATGCGTAACCGCATCTTCAATAAGCAGGTATTCGGCAAAACGTTGAATGAAGAGGAAATGGCATTCCTCAACACAGCAGGCACGCCGGGACAGGTTGAAGCTACGCCGGCAAAGGGCGGCTATCTCGTACCGGAAGAGCAGATTTCCCAGCTGATGGAATTCCGCCGTGCCTATACCCAGCTGAAGAACTATTGCTCTGTGCGTACAGCCAATAGCAACAGCGGCAAGTTCCCGACGATTGGCGCTGAGACTGGTACGCTCACGAACTTCGATGAGCTGAACAGCCTCAACAAGCGCGATATTAACTTCGGCCAGTTGAACTACACCATTGATTCCTACGGCGACATCATCCCGGTATCCCGTGAGCTTCTGCAGGATGCTGACATCAACCTCATGGATGTTATCGGTCAGCGTTTCGCTCGTATGGCTATCAACACCGAAAATGCGCAGATTGTCACCCAGCTTGGCACGCTTACCGCCACGAGCGTATCGACCTACAAGAATCTCATGAAGGCGCTCAATGTAGACCTCGATCCGGCATTCTACGCCAATGCAAAGATTTTCACGAATCAGGACGGCTTCCAGTGGATGTCTGAACTGGAAGATGCACAGAACCGCCCATTGCTGGTGCCGGATGTTGCTGCCGCTGATACTTATCGGTTCCGTGGCAAGGAAGTCGTTGTTGTCTCCAACAGCGTGCTGACCAATACCACCACGGGCTCTGGTGCAAGCGCAACGACCACAATTCCGATGTATATCGGCTCCATGTCCGATTACCTGGCATTCTTCGAGCGTAAGGGCGTTGAGGTCATGGCATCTGATGAAGCTGGTTTTGAAAAGAACAGCGTCCTCATCCGTGCGATTGAGCGCTTTGGCCTGACGGCCTGCGATACTGCCGCTCTCAAGGCTTACACCATCACGAAGTCCTAAGGTGGTGATAGCTCATGGCTATCACGCTGAACGAAGTCAAGGTTTACCTCCGTATTGACAGCGATGCGGAGGATGCTTTGCTGGAACGCCTGATGGCAACGGCCTATGCTGTTGTTGCGGGGGCGGTAGATAACTACCGGCTCATTGTACAGCTGAAGCCTGACTGCGAGAAGCTGGGCGATATGACACAGCTGGCATTGATTGCTGACCTCTACGAGAATCGCAATCTGGAGGGCGAGACCCCTCAAAGCTATAGCCGTATCGTTGAGACCATGCTGCACCAGTTGCAGTATGAGACCGATATGACTGCAGAGGAACTGCAGGCGCTTATCGATGCACAACAGCCCGATGAACCAATAGAGCCGGGGGAGACAGAATCGACAGAGCCAGAAGCTGGGAGTGATGATGGATGATTATCGGGAAACTGAATCATAGAGTCACCCTGCTGCAGTACACGGTGGTTTCCGAGGATGTTGGCTTCGGTCCGCAGAAGGACTGGGCAGAGGTGGCCACGGTATGGGCGCAGGTTCACGCTCCGAAGTTCCAGGCAGTAGCGGCCGTGGGAAGTGGCGATGCCGTTATCATCACGCAGGGCATCACGATAAGGAAACGTGAGGATGTTAATAAAGGCTGGCGTGTCCGGCTGGATGGCCGCCTGTATAATATCCTGCATGTTGATTCCTCGAAACCAGCGCAGCTGACACTGACAACAAAGCCTGTGGAGGTTGATACCTGATGGGGACTTTTATCAAAATGAATCTTGATAAGGCCACATATCAGGCCACGGCTGACATCAACAAGTATGATGAGAGCACGAGAGAGGGCATCAAGCGTGTTATCGCTGAGGGTGTGCAGTCAACCTATGAGACTGCCGTTCGTCTGGCGCCATATGGAACTACCGGGAACCTCAAGACGGGCATCAAGAAGGAAGTCCGTGGATCTTATGGTGTGGTCAGGTCAACATCCCCACACTCCCATCTTGTGGAGTTCGGCACCGCCCCCCGTATTGTCGGCCCAGTGAAACGAGTGGCGTTGAAACTCCCCCGCTTCGACCCCACGATGGGATGGGCGGGCTTTGTAAAAGGTGATATCTATAATGGCAAGATGCCCAAGGCGCCCTTCATGAAGCCGGCGGCAGAAGAGAATAAGCCCAAGATTGAGGCGGCTATGCAGGAGGTGCTGAAAGGTGAGAGTCATTAAGAACGTTCCCACGGTGTCCCTGCAGATGGGCGTTTATAAGCTCCTGTCCATGGGGCAGGATAAAAAAGTATATGGCCAAGTTCCCGAAGAGGTAATAACCCCTTATATCACAATTGATGCAATCACGGCAAAACCACTGGACACAAAAAACAGTATCCAGTGGTTTTGTTCATTGACGGTCAATGTGTGGGGGACAGAGGAAGAAAAACAGGCCGTATATGAGGCTGTATCCGATATCACATACCTGATATCGAAATACGGCGTGGAGAAAGTGCAGGTCGATGGATTTGCGGTGCTGGATGCCCAGATTGACATGATCGAGACATTCCCGGAGCAGACCACCGGCTATCACGGACTCATTCAGATTAACTATCAGTTATCCGATAAGGAGGAATAACAAATGGCACTTACAGAGAATCAGTTGCAGAATCTGCCGACGAATCCTGACCAGAGTGTTGCGGAGCTCGGCAAAGACAGTCTGCTCTATATTGATGGCGGTACAGATGAAGCCGCAAACTGGAAACTGGTGGGCGGCCAGCGTAACTCACCGATTAACCAGAGTGCAACCAGTATTGATGCTTCCCATAAGACGAGCGGCGGCTGGGCTTCCAACCTGGCTGGCATCAAGTCGTGGACGAGTACCTATACTGGTCTTCTCATCATGAGCGATGAGGGCTTGCAGGTGTTGGAGTATTGCTTCCGCAATGACAAGCAGGCACATGTCAAGTTCGTTTATAAAGACGGCAGTTATCAGGAAGGCTGGGCTTCCATTACGCAGTTCAATAAGGACACGAACTATACGGCGGTGTCTACGGTCAGCGTGACGCTCACCGGCGTGGGGGCAATCAGCGAAGTTACGCCAGCCCCCACGACAACGCCCTGAGTTATAGGAGGAGAAGATAAATCATGAAGAAACCAGCGATTCTTGAAGTTAATGGAAAGCAGTATACTTTCCTGTTCACTAATCGTTCGCTGGCAATGGTGGAGCGGTCTATTGGCCGCTCTATTTTGTCAATTTTGAACGGTAACCAGTTCAGCATTATACGGGATATGACCATTGAAGTAACGGCGGCAAGTATCAAATACGGCATGCAGGAGCTGGGGCAGAAAGACCCATATGATGTGATTGATGAAATCTGTGATGATGGCGGCCTTCTCGATCACATCAACGAGGCAATTCTGGAGGCTTGGTTCAATACCGGGATTTTTTTCAAATGGGCGGGGAAACCGGCCCCGCAGGAAATGAAAGCGACGGAGGAAAGACCGCCAGTCAAAAAGAGAAGGAAGGAAAACCAGTAAATTCATTCCTTGAATGGCTGGACTATGCAGAACCGATAGCGTACAAGATAGGCATTCATCCGGCAGAATTCGATGAGCTGCAGCCGGGCGAATTCTATAGGATGCTTGAAGCCTATATGGCACGCAGGAAAGATGAAGACTTCCGGCGGTCATATTTTACGGCAATGATGATGAATCCACATCTGAAAGAGCCGGTAAATCCGCAGGATATTTTCAATCCGCTATATTATACGCCGGAAGAAATCAAGACGATGAAGGAAAAGGAAGCTCAGTCGGATTTGGAATACTTCAAATCATTTCAATCAGTGAAGGAAAGAGGGTGACATATTGGCTACCATATCAGAACTGCTTATAAAAATTGGCGCGGATAATTCAGGGCTGACTAAGGCTTTGGGGGATACCAAGCAGCAGATTGATACGACATTCAAGGATGTGTCACCACTCAATGAGATGCAGGGGGCACTGACAAGCACCACGGGGAAGGTGGAGGCTCTGCTGGGGGCATTCACGAAGTTTGCCGCTGTGGCGGCGGGCGGTTTTGGCTTGACTTCACTTATCTCCAGTTCAGTGGAAGCCGGTGAAAGCCTGTATCAGCTTCAGCGGCGCTTAGGCGTTACTACTGCCGAAGCAGGTCAGTTCAAAAAGATACTGGCTCTGACTGGCGGTGATGTCGACATGGCGGGCACGGCCATTATGCGTTTGGATAAAACGTTGACTGGTTCCGGAGAGGCTGCAGAGAAAGCCAATCGGATTTTTGACGCATTGGGCGTGACCATGAAAGACCAGGAAGGCAAACTGCTGCCACTTAATAAACAGCTGGAGCAGTTGTCAGAGGGATATAAGAAGGCCGAGCAGGCGGGGTATGGTCAGGAATTCGTCATGAATACGCTAGGCGCCCGCGGCCTTGGCCTTGTTCAGACACTTCGCGATTATGCTGAAGCTAAGGAGAATGCGGCGAAGATACAGAGTAATGGCCTAATTAATCCGGAAGAAATGCATCAGCTTGACCAGGATATGAAAATCATCAATATGCAGCTCGGTCAGCTGAAAAGTGCTGGCGGGGCTGCATTGGCTCCCCTGGCTAAAGAAATTCTGCCGGAAATATTGAGCGGCCTTAGCACTGCGGCACGTTTCATTGCCCAAAACAAGGAAGAAATCAAGGATGTTACTAAGACGGTAGTTGAATTGATTGCGGTTTATAAATCCTTGCAGGCTATTCGGTCGATAGGCTCAAAGGTTGGCTCATTGGCCGGCAGTTTCATGCAAAATGCCAAAGAAGGGGCTGCGCATGAAGCGAAAGAGGCTGCTCTGACAGCCCAGCAGGAAAAGGCGATTGCGCAGAGGATAAAAAACATCGAAAGGCAGGCTTTGGCCGAAGACCGTGCATATGCAAAGACTGTTGCCAAGATGGAGATTTCCGAGGCTGAGAAAAGCACGTTGCTTGCCGAAGCTACGGTAAAACGTACAACGGCAGTTGAAGCGGCAGCGGAGCGCGAGCGTGCCATTATGACGGCTATGTTCACGCAGATTAATGCTCAACGTGAAGCCTCTACTGCACAGGCAGTGGAGTCCTATAATATTCAGGCCACAGCGGCAGCTGATGCGGCGGCTCGTATTGCAGGTGCCAACACAAGCGCGGCGGCTTCCAGTAATGAGATTGTGGCGGCCAATACGCGGGCGGCTGAGAGTGAGATGGCTAAGGGCAACGCCGCGGCTATTGCCGGTGAACGCAAAGTGGCGGCAGAAACAGTGGCTAAAGCTGCTACTGCTGAAACGACCGTAGCCATTGAAGCTAAGACTGTTGCCGAAACGGCAAGCGGTAATGCAGCGGTTATTGCTGGCGAGAAAAAGGTGGGGGCCGAAACGGCGGCAAAAGCCGCCATTGCGGAGACTACTGTAGCGCAGGGAGCTTTGACGGCAGCCAATGTAGGGACAGGAGTAGCCGCCGCAGGTACGTTGGCTACCATTGAGGCCGGATGTGTTGCTGCGGCTACAAAAGTACAAGCCTTGACCGCTACGGTATATGGCCTTGCCGGAGGTTGGATGGCAGTAGCGGCAGCTATGGCCTATGTTGGCTATAAGATGGCACAGGGTATGGAACAGCGCAAGGCTGAAACTTATACCTATAATGGCACAGAGCATTACTACGATCCAAATACCGGACGTCTTTATCATTATGAGGATACGGATTATTCCAGTGAAAGAAGTTCTGTAAATGACACCACTCAATATTGGGGAGATTCTTTGGGCGGTGGTCGTAAGGAAGTAGAAGATGATGTCAATGGAGAAGATTTCCAATCCGCATGGTGGGAACGCCATAAAAATGATGAGGATTATCAGGCACAGTTAAAAAAGGAGGCTGCTGAAGAAGAGACAGCCAAGTTGCGTCAGCAGTTACTGGAAGCTAATCCGTTTGTCAATATTGATAAACCTAGCAAGTCATCTAGTGGTGGCGGCAGTGCTAAATCCGCATCTGCGCCAAAGCCAGTTACCTATGAGGAAACTCATCCTATAGGTGAACTGGCGGCCACGATTGCCATGAACAATTTCAGTGAAGGTCAGCAGTGGATGGGCAATCTTACCAGTGATTCCCGTATCCAGTGTGATTCCTTCACGGCCAATATTTATGCGCAGGCCGGTATTGGTGATATCGGCGGACATGATACATCTTCTCAAGCCATCAATGACGCTGCGTTCCGTGATGCCGGTGCCTATCATAGCGTTAATAATGGCTATGCGCCGGAAGCGGGCGACCTAGTGGATTCAGCTCATCATGTTGGCATTTACATGGGAAACGGGAAAGTCCGGTCGCGGGATTCCAGTGGTTGTGTGACTACGTGGGATATTGACGAATGGGATAGGCAGTTTGGTATCACAGGGTACGGTTCAATCCGTGAAGCCACAGGGGGTATGACCACTACGGAGCAGGTCATGGGTACCAGTGAACAGTCTGCAGAAGCTCGCAAGGCCGATGAAGCTCGCAGAAAGCTGGAACAAGCTAAACGTGATGCCATGACACTGTATCAGAGTATGCAGAATACCATCCGTGAAAATACTGGCACGGAATACGAGAATGATATGGCCAAGGCCCAAAATGACATCATTCAGAAACAGCTAAAAATTAATCAGCTGGCCCAAGCTGGTGTGCCCGCAGAACAGACTGAAAAACTACGCGCCAAACTTACCGAATATGGTGAAACCATTACGGAAAAGGTGGAAAAGAAGTGGCGGGAAGCTTTTGCCGAAATGCGCGATGCTTCTCAGGTGGCAATGGCAGAATCTACGCATGACTTTGAAGCCCAGGCTGAACTTGAATATCAGGTTACTATCCGTAAGCTGAAAAAAGAACGTGAGGCCAAGGAAAAAGATCTGATGAAGGATAAGGACGATTATGAAACCCGCCATACCATATCTAACTGGTATTATGCGGAAGTCAGCAAAGCTGAGGATAAGCGACGTGAAGCAAGACGGGAGGCCCATGAGAAATATATCGAGTGGTTGCAGGAGGAAGGAAATCTTGCCATGATTATTGCCAATTTGAGCAGTAAAGAAGGTGAGCATAAGCTGCAGCGCTCAATTGATATTGAAGGGCAGAAGAAGCTGGCAAAAGAATATGTGACACTTTGGCGAGAGGCGCATGGTTCTATGGCAGGTTATATCGCGGATGTGTCCAGCTCAATGTACAGCAATTTGTCCGACTCAATGGCAGACTTTATCCGGGGAACGAAATCAGCTAAAAATGTTCTGCTGGACTTTGGCAACAGTGTCCTTAACATGATGGCCAAGATTGCGGCCCAGCGTTTGGCTGCATCATGGATGACTGGTCTGCTGGGGGCTTTTGGCGGCGGAAGCAGTGGCTTTACCCTGAGTAACGGCACAAGCCTTGACCCAAGTTTTGGCTATACCGGCAGTGTAGTATCCGGTTTCAAGTTCGCTAAGGGTGGCATTGTGACCGCGCCTACTATGGCCATGATTGGCGAAGCCGGGGAGAATGAAGCCGTGATTCCTCTGAATGCCGAAAACCTTGCGGCTATCGGCGGCAAGGGGAAGGGCGGCAATGTGACGGTCAACATCACGAACAATACCGGCTCCAAGGTGGATGCGGAGCAGACCACAGCAAAATGGGACGGCGAGCAGTGGGTGGTCGGTGTTGTCCTCAACGCTGTGGCTACCAATCAAAATGGCATCCGTAGCATGATTAAGGGGGTGGCATCAACATGAGTACAAAATTATATTGGCCTGATGATGTGCCATCTCCGGCATGGCCATTCAAAGAAGAGCCGGAAAATACGTCCATTACATCGAAGTTTGAAGATGGCTCTATGCAGTCCAGGTCGAAATTTACCCGGTCGCGCAGGAAGTGGACGCTACAGTGGAATCATATCTCTCGGCGTTCCTACTTGCGGATTATGGACTTTGTTGTCCATAAGGCGAAGTTTGCGGCGAACTCCTTTATTTGGACAAATACGGACTCCATTGACCTGTCCTATGACTACATGAACCCTGATGAAGAACAGGTGGAAGTGCGGATTACCAATGTGGGCGAATGGAATAACGATGCCATGAATTACTGGAATGGCACGATTGAACTGACGGAGGTATGAGATGATTTCGTTATCAGCAGTAGCCAAGCGGGAGAAAAATAAGCTCAGCACGGATTCCAGTTTTATCCCTCTGCTGGAAATCAAACTGCCGGAGGACTCGGCAAGGATTTGTTACAACACGGAAGACATTATCTGGAATGGTGAGCTTTGGCAGGCGTTTCCTTTCGAACTTGGCGAAATTCGCGAACAGACGGATGACAGTGACCCGAATGTGGCGCTGACCATCGACAATACCTCACAGGCTTTGCAGTATATGGTGGAACAGGCTGAAGGCGCCAATGGTTTCCAGGTTATCATCCGGGTGGTCAATACGGAGAATCTTTCCGCACCGGAACCGGAGCTGGAGGAGTATTTTGTGGTGACCAAAACCACGGTCAATCAGCAGAGTATCACCTTTACGCTGGGAAATGAGTACAGCAGTAGAACCCGCCGCCCGCTGAATCGGTATATGAAGAACAATTGTCCATTCAAATACAAGGGCATTCGCTGCGGGTGCCAGTCTGCGGAAAGTACCTGCAATCACACGCTGACGGATTGCCGGGCAAGAAACAATTCCGCCCGTTTTGGCGGCTTTCAGGGAATAGATCAGAAGGGGGTGTATGTCCATTGATTCAGTATAGGGACCTGATTGGCGTTAAGTTCACCAACCGGGGCAGAAGCATGGAAGAAGGTTTTGACTGCTATGGTTTGGTGCAGGAGATATATCGAAGATATGGCATGACCATTCCGGACTATACGGCGGATTTTGATGACCTCGAAAAGGTCAATGCGTTGATTACCAGTAAAACGGCAATTACCTCAAACTGGCGCAGAATCGGGAAAGGTGAAGAACTGCCGGTGCCCTGCTTGATGGCCATCCGTTTTGGTACGCCCAGTGGTATTGTCAATCATACCGGCTGCTATATCGGCAATGGTCAGTTTATCCATATACGCTCGAATATCGGCGTATGTGTTGACCGCATCGATTCGCCGGCATGGCGGTTGGTAATCGAAGGGTTTTATGAGTATGTAGGTGGTTCTGATGATTAAACTGGTGATAATCAAAAATCCGTTCGAGCCTTGGAACGGAAGGGAACTGCATACTGTGGAAGCTGGCAAGACCGCGGATGAAGTGATACGGCAGTATATGCCGGCATGCGCCAATGTAGATATTTTGGTCAACAGTAAACCGATAGAGCCGGAGACGATAATTCCGGATGAAGCCTTTGTAGTCATTTACCCGAAAGTTATGGGCGGTGACAGCGGGAAGAATATACTGGGTACCATTGCCATGATTGCACTGTCGGTATTCTCAGGTGGTATAGCCGGTGGTTTATGGGCAAAAGCTGGCTCATTCTTTGCCAAAGGTGCCTTGGGGGCGGTAATGGCATCTGCAGCCGTCATGTTTATCGGCGGCACGCTGATTAATCGTGTCTTCGGTCAGAAGGTCGATACCGGAAATTTCGGTGACTTGAAGAATGATGCCACCTATTCCTGGGATGGCATTCAAACCATGGAGGGGCAGAATAATTCCATTGCCCTGACCTATGGAACGGTGCAGAGCGGTGGGCAAACCATTGGCAAGTTTGTGGATGTCCTGGATAACAAGGAATATCTCAATTGGCTGGTGGCTGCCGGTGAAGGGCCGTTAACAATCAGCAATATCCAGCTGAATGACAATGCCGCCAGCTATTACAAGGATTTGACGGTGGAAACCCGCGAGGGCACGAATACGCAGACCGTTATTCCCAACTTCAACGATACCTACAGCACCAAGCAGCTGGGCTACCAGTTACTGGCAGAGGAACGAGTGGATACCGTTCCCGGCAATGCCTCGGAGGGGATTATCACCAAGGTGGAATTCTCCAATGGCCTGTACTATGCCAATGACAGCGGTGGCCTTGATGATGCCTGGGTGGAAATACTGGGCGAGTATCGGAAGACAGGGACAGAAAACTGGATACCATTTGTTTATGGCGTAGATATATCGTCTGGGGCAGTGGGAATATCGGTTATTAACGGCAGGATGCCGTCTGTAGGGCAGTATAGCGTTGTCGTTGTTGACCAACATGACCCGGAGGAACTGCTTAGCAAGACGATAACAATCACTTATCCGGACGGCTCGCAGATGAGTGGAACTATCAGGATAAGCGAAGAACAGGCTGAGGTTGGCGATTTCGTGGTCAGTGCCAGTGCAACGACGGGAACCTTCTCCGTAGTTCATAAAGGCGCTAGGATTACTGCACATCAATCCAGTGCCTTGCGCAAGGAATTCCGCATTGACCCGCTGGAGTCTGCTGCCTATGAGGTTCGGATGCAGGTCACAGCCCGCAGTCATGATGTAGATAGTTCCCGGGCAGCAGTTCGGTGCTGGTGGTCATCGTTGACCTCCATTGTCCATGATGATTTCAGCTATCCCAATATCGCGCTTATCGGCATCAAGGCGTTGGCCACGGACCAGCTGAGCGGCACACCTACGCTGAAATTCCTCAAGACAAGGCCTTATGTGCTTGTCTGGAATCCCACAACGGAAGCCTATGAAGAACAGGCCAGTGATAATCCGGCATGGGCCTGCTATGATGTCCTGCACCAATGCAGTTACCTGCAGGACGCCAATACCGGGGTATGGGAGTATGATGTGCGGGGAATTCCTGCTAAGTATATGCTTTATGACCAGTTCAAGGCATGGGCGGATTTTTGCCAGGAGAAAAACTATAAGGTCAATATTGAACTGAATACCGTCGGGGAAATGCTGGCCACCATAAACAATAACATCGCTGCTGTCGGTCATGGAAAGGTCATTCGCTTCGGTACCCGATACGGCTGTATTTATGACCATGCCCAGCAACCAGTGCAGATGTTCGGCATGGGGAATATCATTGCGGGCTCTTTTCAGGAAGAATTTATGCAGACCTCAGACCGTGCAAACTGCGTTGAGCTGACCTATATGGATGCTGCAAACGACTACAACCGGGAAACCATCACCATCTATTCGGATTCCTATGATACCGATGCAGAGGAGAAAACCGCGCAGGCTACCTTCGACGGCATCACCAGCTATGAGCAGGCGTACCGCGAAGGTATGTATCAGCTGTATAGCAATCTGTACTTGCGCCGCACCATCAGCTTTGAAGCGAATATCGATGCAATAGCCTGTACTGTGGGCGATGTTATCCTTGTGGCCCATGATGTGCCCCGATGGGCGAAGTCGGGCCGTATCCATCGCGTAGATGGCAATACCTTGCTGCTGCCGGTAGAACTGGACAGCACGGAGGGCGATTATCGTATCCAGTACCGAACCCTTAACGATAATATCTACACTTCGGCCGTGACCATCCTCAAAAATGAGGACGGCTGGTGCAAAGTACAGCTGGCTTCAATCAATGAAGCAGACCCGCCACAGGAGCAGGATATTTTCGATTTGGCGCAGGCCACGGTAGGTGCCAAACCTTTTGTCGTAAAAAGCATTTCCCGTGCGCAGGATTTCACGCGTACCATCGAGTGCATTGAATACGATGAGCGAATCTACAACGAGGAATATGACATTCCGGAACCGCAGTACAGCTCAGAGGGCGCAATGATTAAGAACGTCAGCGGACTATCTGCGATGAAATATCAGTATATGGCAGCCGACGGTACAATCCATTACCGGCTGGATATTTCCTGGGAACGTGAAAGCCTGGGTACGTACCAGATATTTACCTCAAACGATAATGTGAACTGGGATATGCTGGTCAGCATAGATGGCACCCAGTATACAGGGGATGTGCCGGAAGATACGGCTTATGTCAAAGTGATAACCGTCAACAGCATTATGCGAAGCCCAGGTGTCAGTATGACAATCACGAACATGATCAGCATGATTGCCGGACTGGAAATTGCTGATTTAACCGCTACAGTATCGGGGACAAGCGTAAAACTGACATGGCGCGAGATTACCAATACCAACCTGCAGTATTATCGAATCCTGGTCGATGATTCGGCAGAATACCGGGTACTTAATGCAACATTCGAGTTGTCCGGGCTAAGCGCAGGGAGACATGTTATCGATGTAACAGCGGTAAATAAGGCAGGTATCTCCGGTATTGCGGCTGAGATAACAATCCAAATCACATAGGGGGGGTGATGATAAGTGATTACGGTAAAAGGAAAGACGTTGATGCTCAGCGCGAATGACACCTTCATGACGCTATTTCAGGCATACGGTGCTCTGCTAGACGGAACGGAAACCATCTACTTTAACATAAATGCAGAGCCGGATGGTTCTGCTCCTATAAAAAGGATCCCTTGCGGTATCGATAGACTGAACAATATCATCAGCATCTATGCCACGAAATCCGAGATGTCTGTATTGGAAGCGGGCAAGACTTATTGGTATGACCTAACCATGGATACACCAACCGGGTTGCATATGACATTGATATATCCATCTAAGCTTATTGTCAGAGAGGTGATGCATAGTGATTAGGAAGGAAATTTTGGCAAAGGAAATGACGCAGGGGGCCGTTCCTATTGGCATTCCAGCGGCGTATAAATATGATGCGGCTTATGCAGAAGCTGCCGTGGCAAAAGCTGCAGATGCAATCAGTCAAATTGATAGGGAAGGGCAGATTTATGTTGACAGGGCAGCCGCGCAAGCTGCCGCCGCTGCAACGTCTGCTGAAGCAGCCGCAAAAATTGTTGATGTAGGGGTTGACCCAACACTTACAGTTAGTGGTGCTGCGGCAGATTCTAAGGCGGTTGGAGATAGATTAAAAAACGATAAGTCAGGAATTTCTAAGCTAAAGGATGATATCGAGCGACTTAATGAAGAAAATCAGCAACAGACCAAAGATATGCGTAATATCATGACTGCCGTGGAAAAGAAAGATGTATATCTTGTTGATTCGTCTGAAAATCATCTAGCAAATAATGAAAATAATTATTTGGTTGGTGGCGTTTATTTGCCTGTCACAGATAAAACACTTTCTGCTTCTGATGTTCCTGCTGATGCTGCAGAAGTAGGTAAATTGAAAATTCGTGTCGGTAATACTTTCTTGGATACTGTCGGAAAGACAAAGTACAGAGAATGGGAGTTTCCTGTTTTATATTTGAACGGTGTTACTGATGAATTAACAAACGAAAATGCTGGGAAAGGTGTTACATTGACCGATGTGTCGTATTCATTCCCAAAGTTTAATATTGCAGGAACGCTTGAAAAAATGAAGGTGCAGGGGTCCTCATCAGTAAATTTTCCCAAGAAAAATTACACGCTTACATTTGATAAAAATATTCAATTAGTTGATGGCTGGGGACATCATAAGAAATACGTCATTAAGTCGAATTTTAATGATTTTTCACAATCACGAAATGTGTGCAATGCCCGACTTTGGGGCAGTATCAGAAAAACAAGAGTATCTGAGGCTTGTGTGGATAAAATTATCGACCGTGATAGAGACTTACTATCTAATTCAAACGGAGATACACTTATCGGATGCGCTGATAAACAACTATCAATCGGACTGGATTATGGAGCTATAGATGGTTTTCCTATTCAAGTGGTTATAAATGATAAGTACTGGGGACTGTATTGTTTTACCATTCCAAAAGACGATTGGATGGCAAGAATGGATGGTTCTACCAAACAGTGTATTGTAAGTACAGATTACAGTTCTACCAATGCAAGTCGTTTTAAAGGACTCGCCACGATGCAAGAAGATGATAACGGTCTTATCGATTTTGAAATAGAATATAACTCAAAATCGTTCAAAGAGGATAAAATATTGGAATCAATTAATGCAGCTATTTCTGCAGCTATGGAATCTCATTCGACAGCCCAAGAATATATTGATTCAATTAGTCCTTACATTGATATTAATAGTGTTATTGATTATTATATCTTAACCGTGGCAATAGGAAATACAGACGGGTGGGGGAAAAACTATCTTTTACAAACGTGGGATGGAATAAAGTGGTATATGGCAGCATATGACCTGGATTTGACGCATGGAAATCCTGGTTGGGAAGGTTTTGGATTTGCTGACGACACAGTAGGAAGTACCTTTAAAAAAGGTGCCGACCAACATAGATTGATGCATATAATATACCAATATGCTAGAGAAAACTTAATTTCAAGGTATGAAGAGCTTCGAGAAAGCGTGCTCAGTGAGTCCAATATGTACTATGTGTTTGGTAAATACATTGGGGATATTCCTAAATCGGCTTATGACTATGAATGTCTAAGGTGGCCTGGTACACCTATGACATCTGTGAAAAACTTTGACCAGATTGTTAATTGGTATCGTCTGCGATGCATTCGCATGGATGCAGAAATCGCAGTGTTAAAAACTACTCTCTAATAAGAAAGGGGATATTTATCATGGCAGAATTTACTATCAACAGTCTCGCAAATGGAGGGACACCGGCATCTACAGATAATTTTTTGAAATCGGATGCAGCCGGAGGATTAACGAAAGTTACAACAGAAGACTTGAAAAACGCTATTGTGGGAACATCTCATCAGCTCGATGCTTTTACCAATATTGATGACGTACTCACAGAAGGAACCTACATCTGGACAACCTCTGTTCCGGCAGGTTTGCCAACATTAGCAGAATATGGGAACAGTTATACTGATGGAAATAAATGGGGTTCGATGAAGGTTTATGTAGAGGGCGCTGGCCCAGTTCAACAAGATATCTTTCTTCCAATAGTAGGAATGTCTTTTTCAAGATATAGAACAGGGAGCCCCGCTGGCTGGGGAAAATGGTTGTTGCATAACACGGTTAGCGGAGCTGTTAATGTTGAAAAAAATGACGCAGTATTTACATTTAAAGTTAGTAAACCTGTTCGGTGGCAGACATTTATTATTCTTACATCATCGGATGCTTTTTTATTGAAACTTCGCAGCTCAGATGCGTATACAGCTACAGCGGAAATAATAAAAATAGGCGGATTCTCTGAGACTACTTGCACAGCTTCAATCGATGTAAATGCCGGTGGTTTAGTAACACTTGCATTTAGTAACAGTATTGCTGGTGGAATTAAAATTTTAGGTAATTTCTCATAACAGTCAAATCTTTTTGATTGATGCCATGTGAAATAATAAAACAAAAAACGACTTCTTAAAAATAGGGGAAGTCGTTTTTTGCTTTAATGAGGTAACACAAATGAAAATCCGACTTCCGACCATACTTCTCGCCCTTCTCCTGCTGACTTCCCATTGCCATGCAGGAGGTATCGCACCAGACAAGCAAAAGCACATCGGCGTGGCGGCGGGCATGAACTTAGCAATGGAAGCAATGGGCGTAAAAAAATCAACCCGCTACACAATCCTCGGAACAATCTTTATCGGCAAAGAAATCTATGACCACAACAAACGCAATGCTACACACGGTCATTTTGGCGATATTGTGGCGGATATAGGCGGCGTGGCAATAAGCGAGGGTTGTATTTGGATTGTGCATAAAGAATTTTAACTATCAAAATACGACAACGAAATTGCTATTTCAGCGCATTTTGGGGCTTTTTTAGCGATTTCGTTGTCAAACCTCGCAAAAAGGTGGTGGTCAACATGGAAATCATAAATACGGTAGCGCAGTCCGTTGTAATAGCCGGATTCCTGACAGGGGCTTTTTCGTATATCGTCTTAACCCCATTGAACAAATCAATCGAAGGGCTACGAACAATTGTGCAGGAACTCAAAGACGAATTGCGGTACAGCGAACAGCGCAGGCACGAACTGCAGGAGCGTGTTGCTAAAGTTGAAGCAAGTGCGGCAAGTGCTCATCACAGACTTGATCGGATTGATGATATTTTAGGAGGTGTGCACCAGTGAAGATAACGACAGATTTGGTTGCGGTAGGCGGGCTGGCCATTGCGCTCTGGGGGGTGCTGAAATGACGTGGGACACTAACCGAATCATAAGCCTTGGGCTTGTCGTGATGGGCGTAATCTCTGTGTGCGGCTGGCTGGCTATCTCATGGAAAACAGGCACGTCAACAGGCACGGAAATCCCCATCGGCATTATTAGCGGCCTTGTCGGTGTACTCACAGGTAAAGGCATGGCAGAGAGGGCACAGCAGAGCAAGGCGGCTGAAACTCTGGGCAAGGTGGCAAGCACCGCAGGGGAGGCGCAGAAAATTGTTGAATCTATTGAATCCATCAAAGACATTATCAAAAAGTGAACTGATAGCGCAAGGTTTCCATTCCGGCGCAACGTCTACTGACTGGACGCTGTGGTGGAATGACGATGATGATTGTATTGTGTCATGGGGGGTAACACACCATGACGCACCTCATGATACCCCACAAGATGAAAAAAAATCTAAAGTTTGCAGGATTTCTTGACGATAATGTAGTATAATATTATACATAAAGAAAAACTGTAAGGATGGTTGTGTGGATGGGCATAGAACCCAAGGACATACTTCTTCTGATTATAGGCTGGGTAGTTACGAAATTATTAGACAAGATTGTAAAGCTGGCAAATGAGGCGTTATCTAATGAGCAACAAAAGAAAAAGCCAAAAAGCAAGTCCAGTAAGCAGAAGTCCAGTAAACGGAAGCGGCGTAAGTGATACACAGACTAGGAGGAAGAACAATGAATGGCAAGAAATTTTTATGGATATGTTATTTATCTATGATGGCCATATTATTAGTATGGCTCGTTATGATGGTCTATATGGGGCAATATGCTACAATACCACGCATGATAGGTAGCTTTGTTGTAGGTTGGTATCTAAACAAAATTATCGAAACTGTGAAGAAAGCTCGTAAAGAGTATACTTTGAAAGACAGCAAAACTGTAAGAGTTAAATAAACTTTAAGCACTCAGTAATGGGTGCTTTTTTTAGTGCAATGATAAGGAGGGCTAACAATGGTTGACATCAAAGAAACGAATCTCAGCTTTAACAGTCTGTCGGAACGTAGCTACACAGACCAGATTGTGATTCACCACACGGGCGGTAATGATATCGACGCTTCAGCCGAAGAAATCCACGGGTGGCATTTGAATAACGGATGGGCGGGTATCGGTTACCACTATGTTATCCGCAAGGACGGCACTATTGAGCGCGGCCGCCCGGAATGGGCTATCGGTAGTCACGCTTATGGCGAAAACTCGCATACCATCGGTATCCATTTATCGGGCGATTTTGAACAGGCCGAGCCTACCGACGAACAGCTTGACCGCTGCGGCGCGTTGGTGGCGGATATTTGCGAGCGGTACGGTATCCCCATTGACCGGAATCACGTTGTTGGCCACGGCGAACTTATGGCGACATCGTGCCCGGGCGTAAACCTGCAGGCGCTCCTCGATGACGGCACGATTACCGGTAAAGCAGTATTTTACTATAATCAGGCACATGGTATCGAGGATGAGGCCGCCACGCCAGCAGAGCAGGACGGAGGTAATCAGGGCGGCCGTGGTACCGAGCGGTTCAATACCATCGGCGCCCTGCCGGACTGGGCAAAACCGACAATCCAAAAGATGATTAACAAAGGCCTGCTCAATGGGACCGGCGAAAGCCTCGACCTGTCTCTGGACATGCTGCGGATTTTCGTCGTCAATGACCGAGCAGGGCTGTATTAACAAACGATTGTCGAACGATTTCAAACGATTGGAGGAATATTTTTTACCGGATTTGTGGAATATTTTCTGCGGGTAAACATGATTGGAGGAATTGCCCTGCTGGAGGCCGCAGCCGCCGAAATGTGATATAATAGGTATAGGCGCTTTCGAATTTATCGCGTTCGGCTGACTGCCAGGAGTGCCAAACAAGCAAGCCCCGGAACTCGATGACAAATTGTCGTTGAGTTCCGGGGCTTTTATCGTTATATACTCAAACTTCGCACACGGAAAACATCCCGTATGCCTTGATAAATCAGCTTGAACTGAATGTCGAAAGCCATTCACGCACACTTCTGTGCACGCAGAC
>CACZIV010000011.1 GCA_902781305.1 Pseudoselenomonas ruminantium | reverse complement strand
GCAAAGGCAACAGGCAGGTCTGTTGAACCAAAATTTGCTCCGCCTAGAGACGGGGATATCAATCGTTCCATGCTTTGCCATGAAGCAGCATTAGAAAAATTGGGATGGCAGCCTTCGGTGGCACTGGATGAAGGGTTAGCACGAACGATAGCTTATTTTGAGGAATTTGATGGATAAGAACATGATGATACAACATGTAACAAAAATTACAGAAAAAAGTATGCCTCTTGGATTATAATTAAGTCATATCTATTGGGGAGGCGGTAGTTTTGAGCAAATGGGCGGTAATTTATTCTTCGGTAACCGGCAACACGAAAATGGTAGCTGAGGCCATTGCCGGAGCGGCAGAGGAGTCAGATGTTTTTCGCGTGCAGGAGGCTCCGAAGGATTTGTCGGCTTATGATATCGTGGCCATTGGTTATTGGCTGCGGCTGGGGCAGCCTGACCCGGTGACCTTGACGTTCCTTGAGCAGGTGGAAAATGCCCGTGTCGTGTTTTTTCAGACGCATGGGGCAGAGGTGAATAGTGAGCATGCGATAACCTCTTTTGCCCGGGCGGGGTATCATTTGGGCAAGGGCTGCGAAATCCTGGGCACATTTGGCTGTCAGGGAAAAATAAATCCCGCTATGCTGGAAAAGCGGAAAAATGCTCCTGCAGATGACCCGCATGGCGGGGCTGCGGCCATAGAGCGCTGGAAAAGGGCAGCCAGCCATCCGGATGCAGCGGATTTAGCGGCTGCGGCGCAGATAGTTGCTAAGATGGAGCGTAAGCTTGTTATGCGGGAACGCTATTTGGCTAAAAAACAGAAAAAATAATAGCATAAGCCTTTGATAAGCTGTGTGGGAATGAGAAATCATTTTGTCACAGCTTATTTTTAGTAGAAAAAACGTTAAGTGTGGGGTATAATCATGAATATATTATGGTAGACATTTAGAAAGCAGGGGATTGTATTGTTGGAGATTGCTGCACAACCCATGGTGCTGTTGGCACTTTTAGGGATATTGGTTTTGGTAATCGGACTTATGCGTGTCCGTCACGAGGTATTGGATACGCATACACTGGTTACCTCGGCGTTGCTGTTGGGACTGGCGGTGGTTTTGCAGCAGTTTAGCATTTTTCATATGCCTCAGGGAGGGAGTGTGACGGCAGGCAGTATGCTGCCGCTGATTTTGATTGCCTATCGCTTCGGCGTTGGTGTGGGAGCGTTGGCCGGTTTTGTCTGTGGCATGATATCGATTGTGCAAGATCCGTTTATCCTGCATCCGGTACAGGTGCTGTTTGATTACCCGCTGCCGTTTATGGCTATGGGGCTGGCGGGGCTTTGCCGCAATCATCTATATTGGGGGACAGGCTCGGCCTTTGCGGGGCGGTTCCTGTGTCATTTCATTTCTGGTGTGGCGTTTTTTGGCAGCTATGCACCGGAGGGCGTGTCTCCGGTTTTGTACTCGCTGGTCTTTAATGGTTCTTATTTGTCGGCGGAACTGGTTATTTGTTGCCTGATTTTGAAGGTCCTGCCGGTCAAACGCCTAATGGACAATATGATATCAGTGCGTGTATAAAAATTTTATAATTTCCTGTAATGCTTTTTCTTCTCATGCGTATGTTATAGTGTAAGCAGTTAAGAACTGCGGAGTAAGGGCTCGCAAGATATAGCTTGCGGTGTAATAGAGACAAAGTATGAGGAGGAATTGACTATGAAAACGCGTATTTTGACTGTGGTGGCTGCTATGATGATTGCTCTTTCCAGCATGTGCTTTGCGCATGTTTCTGGAGGCAGTATTTATGGGCTGATTAATACGGATAACGGGCAGAAAATCGTCATTTATACCAGTGAAGGATATTCGGTGGCTTCGGTAATTGAGTTCCGTGTGGATGCGCAGTTGGAAAATCATGATGTCATTGAAGCGCTGAATGGTGATTATCTGACGGAAGTTGGCCGTATCCGCATCAAGGATATGCATAATGGCTCCAGCCAGAATATCATTCAGATAGAAGGAGTTAACCTCAGCGAACGGGAGGCTCTGCGTTGGCTGGCTAATGGAGGAGCTTTTGAATAAATAGTTGTCGTTCGAGTACATCGAAGTATAAAGGCGCCCGTGGGAACTGGTAATATTTTCCTTCGCCATAGACAAGCTTGTCAAAAGCTGCGGAAAACATCACCAGTTCCCACGGGCTTATTGTGCATATATGGGGGAATTAATCGGAAGGTTCAGGTCATGTTGGCAGTGAGGAGGGCGGGGGAGGCGATGACTTTCGGCAGCGTTAGGCAAGCCTGCATAAGCAGACGAAAGTTATTGCCTCCCCCGCCCTCCGTCTTGGGCTCGAATTATGGCTCGAACCGATGTAAACATGTTTGACTTTTTGCTGTTTATGCCGTATACTAATCAATGTACGTTAGCACTCAGCACAAAAGAGTGCTAATCCATTGGTATATAAATATTTTTCATAAAAGAGAGGCGTAAACACATGGCTAAAGAAACCCATGAATTTCAAGCGGAAACCAAACAACTGTTAGACCTCATGATTCACTCCATCTACACGAATCACGAGATTTTCCTGCGGGAGCTTATCTCCAACGCATCCGATGCGATTGACAAGGTGCATTTTGCCAGCCTGACGAATCGTGATATTCTCGAAGGGGACGACAGCTACGAAATTTTCCTCGAACCGGATAAGGAAAACCATACGCTGACCATTCGCGATAATGGTATCGGCATGAGCCGTCAGGAAGTTATCGAAAACATCGGCACCATCGCTAAATCCGGCACCAAGGCATTCATGGAACAGCTCAAGAAGGCCAAGGAAGCCAGCGAGGGCGCTGAGGGCAATACCGATAAGGAACTTATCGGTCAGTTCGGTGTAGGTTTCTACTCCGCGTTCATGGTAGCTGAAAAGGTGGTTATCGAAACCCGTAAGGCAGGCGAAACGGAAGGTACGCGTTGGGAATCCACAGGTGACGGTTCTTACAGCATTGAAGAATGCAGCCGTGACAAGCGCGGTACGAGCATCACGATTACGCTGGGCAAGGAATTCTTCGGTGATGACGCCGAAAATGACTTCACGGAAAACTACACGTTGGAACGTCTGGTCAAGAAGTACAGCGACTATGTGCGTTACCCCATCAAGATGAACTTCGAGCATGAAGAAACGCCGAAGGATGATGAAGGCAAGGAAATCGAAGGCGCTGAGAAGGTTAAGACCATCGAATGCCGCACGCTGAACTCCATGCAGCCGCTCTGGACGAAGAACAAGTCCGATATCAAAGAGGAAGAATACGACGAGTTCTTCAAGAATCAGTTCCATGAATGGGAAAAGCCCATGGAAGTATTCCATACCAAGGCTGAAGGATCCGTGGAATACACGGCCCTGCTTGCCATTCCTTCCCGCGCTCCGTTCAATCTCTATCATACGGATTACGAACCGGGCGTACAGCTCTATTCCCGCCATGTGTTCATCATGGACAAGTGCAAGGACCTGCTGCCGGATTACCTGCGCTTTATGAAGGGCCTTGTGGATTCTCCTGACCTGTCCCTCAATATCTCCCGTGAACTTTTGCAGCAGAGCCGCGAACTCAAGGTTATCGGCAAGGCTCTTGAAAAGAACATCCTCAAGTCCCTGGCCCGCAAGCTCAAGAACAAGCGTGAGGATTATGAGAAGTTCTGGAACGAATTCGGCAAATCCCTCAAGATTGGCGTTTACAACAGCATGTATGCGGGCAGTGACACCATTGATAAACTCAAAGACCTGCTGCTGTTCATGAGTTCCAAAGAAGGCAAGCTGGTTACGCTGAAGGAATACGTAGAGCGTATGCCGGAAAGCCAGAAGAAAATCTATTACGCAACGGCGAAGGATAAGGAAACCATCGAGCACCTGCCGCAGATGGAAACCCTGCGCGACAAAGGCCTCGAAGTGCTTTATCTCCTTGACCCGGTAGACGAATTCTGCATTGAAACCCTGCGTGAATACGAGGGCAAGAGCTTCCATTCCATCAGCCGCGGCGACCTCGACCTCGACGATGCCGAAAGCCAGGAAGTCAAGAAGGAAACCGAAGACATCCAGAAGAAGAATGATGACCTCTTGAAGGACATCAAGGAAGCTTTGGGCGAAAAGGTAGCTGACGTTAAGGTGTCTGCCCGCCTGAAATCCAGCGCAGTCTGCCTCGTTGCTGACGAAGCTGGCCCGTCCCTTTCTATGGAACAGACCTTTGCTGAAATGAACAATCCGATGTTCAAGGCTAAGCGTATCCTCGAAATCAACCCGCACCATGAACTCTTCACGCGTCTGCAGGGCCTCCATGATGGCGGCAAGGACAGCGCTGACTTCAAGGATTACTGCGATCTTCTCTATACGCAGGCACTCCTTATCGAAGGCATCCTGCCGGAAAATCCGGTGGAATTTGCCAATAAGGTTGCAAAACTGATGGCAAAATAATTGCATAGCATTTAAAAATGACTGGTCATGTATGTGGCCGGTCATTTTTTCATTGGATTTTCAAGAAAACATGCTTATAATAGATAAGGAAATAAGATTTTTGGAGGTGCGGTTATGCGTGTTTTATTGGCAGAAGATGACCGGCGCTTAGGCAAGTTAGTGCAATATATGCTGGAGCAGAATAAGATAAAGGCTGACTGGGTGACCAATGGCAGTGAAGTTTATGAGTACGCCATGTACACCGATTATGATATCCTGATTCTCGACTGGATGATGCCGGGGGAAAACGGCATTGACATCTGCAAGCGGCTGCGCAGTGAGGGATATGCCAAGGCTATCCTGATGTTGACGGCTCGTGACTCGGTGGAAGACCGGGTATCGGGGCTTGATGCGGGGGCGGATGATTATTTGGTGAAGCCCTTTGAATTTGCTGAACTCATGGCGCGTTTGCGGGCTTTGGGGCGCCGCAGTACGCAGCAGATTCAGCAGGACAAGGTGGAAGTGGGTGAATTTACGCTGAACCGCACGACGAAGGTGCTGAAGAAAAAGGATGAAGTCATTCAGCTTTCTCCGCGAGAGTTTCAGATTTTTGACTTGTTGGTGCAGAATTTGGGCATTGTGGTGCCGCGTGATATTCTGCTTGACCGTATCTGGGGCATGGAAGCAGACGTCAGCTCCAATAATATCGACTCCTATATCAAGATTTTGCGGAAGAAACTGGATTTAGGAGACGGAGAAACCGCCATTAAGACCGTCCGGGGCATTGGCTATAAGCTGGAGGTTGGCGGGCAGTGACCGAAAATCTCTTTGGCGAAAGCCGCAAGCGGCTCACGATGCTCTATTCCTTGGTGATGATTATTTTCCTCGCGATATTGATTTTTGCCATGCATCAGTCGATGGATTGGTCGATTCGCTCCGAGCAGGCAAGAGAGCTTTGGGATACAGCGGACAATGTGGCGGAGGCGCAGAAGTATCTCAATCAGCATCCGGAACTCGTGATTGATGATACTTTGGCCTACAAGAATACCAATGACCGTCTGTTCTTCTACGTCTTTGACGAAGATGGCAGACTCTTGAACTTTTCGCGGGCGTCTTTCCGCATTGAGCCGTTTATTCTCGATGTGATGTCCCAGTGGTCAGCTCCCGAAGGGGATGTGGTCGTCGTGACGAAGCCCAAGGAAAACGGGCATAAGTCGGAAATCATGATGACCACGCAAAAAATCACCGAAGCAAATGGCAAGGTGCAGATGGTCTATGTGGGCAAGGATGTTACCGCATTGTACAGCGGTATGGAAAAGGCCACGAGCATTATGGCGGGACTGGGGCTGTTGGCGCTCTTAATCGCTACGATGGTCGGGCACATCCTTTCCGGCAAGGCTATGGTGCCGCTGAGAGCTGCCTATGAAAAACAGCGGCAGTTTGCTGCCGATGCGTCCCATGAACTGCGCACGCCGCTGGCAGTTGTGATGGCCTCAGCGGAAATTCTGCAGAATGACCCGGAGATAAAATCGCCCTTCTTGAAACAGGTCGTGGAAGATGTCCGCGATGAAGTCAAGAAGATGACCAAGCTCGTGAGCGACCTGCTGGTTGTGGCCCGCAGCGACAACAAGGCGCTGAAGCTTAAGACGTCCAAGTTTGATTTGGGGGCGGTGGCGGCGCAGACTGCCCGCCTGATGCAGCCGCTGGCTGAGCAGAAGCACATCACCATTGCTGCCGATAATCTGCCGAAAACCATCATCCATGCAGACGAGCAGAAAATCCGTCAGCTGGTGTTGATTCTGGTGGACAATGCGGTGAAGTACACGCAGGACGGGGGCAAGGTTACAGTGAATTTCCGGCCTGCCGAGAAAGGCAAGGTAACCTTGGCGGTGCAGGATACTGGGATTGGCATTGCCAAGGAAGACCAGGAAAAAATCTTTGACCGCTTTTACCGGGTGGATAAGGCGCGTTCCCGGGAAATGGGCGGCAATGGCTTAGGCCTCGCGATTGCGCAGGAAATCGTCGAGCTGCATCATGGCAAGATTGCCATTGAAAGTGAATTGGGCAAAGGTACGACCTTTTTGGTTACGCTGAAAAGCAAAACGCGGGGAAAAAATCTGCATATGTTTTAATTTGCTGGCAGGAAATTTGCGGTAAGCAACGAATACTAAACCATAATGAAGGAAAGTTCCGGGGGGATGTGCATGAAACATTCAGGGCTGGATGAGCGCTTGGATGCCATATTAGTGCGAGCAGCTATGCGATTGGAAGAACGTATGCGGCTGGCGTATTTTCGCGGAAACCTGGCTAAGTATTTAGAACGGGTTGGTTTGGCCAAATACATGGATGAAGAAAAACTCGCCAAAGGCAGTCTCCTTGAACTGCAGGATGATGCAGCTGTCGTGATGGCGTATCGCCTGCGTAAGGCGCGTAATCGTGGCTATTTGAAGGAAGCATTGGATGAACTCAATATGGCAGAACTCTTACAAAAGGAAACCCGGATAAAGACGGTGGTACCCTCCATTAAGCGGCAGCCTGCAGAAAAAAAGGTGCAGCTGCAAATGGTGAGAGGTGAGAACAAATCTTCAGCGCTGACCGCAGAAGAAAAGAAAAAGTTATTGAAAAACTTTAAGGTGATTAAATGAAAATCGCTGATGAACCTCGTGTTCGTCAGCGATTTTTTCCCCGGAAATGAGGAATAAAAATGCGGCATAACTTTACGGTTACGACAAAAAGACAAAAATTGGCTGCAGGAGGGATAGCACTCCTTTTGCTGGCCATTGCACTTTATTTTTATATGGGCATGGGCAAGGATAATATGCAGAAGGTTCGCCGCAATCGTCCTGTTGTTGAGGTGCAGGAAGTGGTGCGGGCGGATATGGGGCGCCATATTGTTTTGTCTGGGCAGACGGTTGCTGATGCCAGTATCAGCCTGGCCCCAAAATACAATGGCCGGATTACAGCGGTTTATGCTGACCTGGGCGATTGGGTGGAAGAAGGCCAGGTACTTATGGTGCAGGATTTGGAGGATTTGGACATCTCCATTGCGCAGAATGCGGCTGCTGCCGGTGCGGCAAGGGCAGATGTCCGGGAAACGGCAGCTACTTATAATGCCAATCTCAGCAGTAAGAAAAATGCTTATGAGCTGGCCAGCGCCAAATATGAGCGTCAAAAGTATCTTTTCTCCATTGGAGCGATTTCACAGGATAAGCTGGACAGTGTAGAGGCTGAATACAGTGCTGCCAAAGCGGCGTATGAAGTGCTGGCCAATCAGCAGGCTGGTGGTATGGCTGCAGCCATAGAGTCAAAAGAGCTGATAGCGGCCAAGCAGGAGCATGCTACAGAGGCACTGGAGAAACAACGGTCAGATATGATTTTACGGGCGCCGCGCAGCGGTATAATCGCTTATCGAAATGCTGAAGTCGGGGCAATGGCTGCCGCAGGAACGAAAGCGTTTACGTTGGTGGACAATGGCCATATTAATGTAGACTGTACCATTGGCGAAAACGATGCGGCGATTTTACAGGCCGGGATGGAGGTCAATATTACCATCGATGCCTTGGGAAAAGATTTTCTAGGGAAAATTATCTTTGTAAGCCCGGCTATGGACGAAGACAGCAAGAGTTACAGGGTACGGGTTTCTTTGGATAATCCGGACAATACAGTCAAGGCTGGCTTGTTTGCCCATACGGCCGTGGATATTCTGCAGCGTCCGCAAACAATATTTGTACCTCAATCGGCAGTGCTGACTCGAAATGGCGAGCAGTATGTCTTTGTCCTGCGGGAAGATGGTACGGTAGAGCGGCGCGTGGTGAAAATAGGCCTGCTTAATGATGTTTCGGAGGAGATTCTAGAGGGCCTGACGGAAGGTGAGAAGGTTGTTCTCACGAATCAGGATAAACTGCAGGATGGCATGAAAGTCAAGGTGGCAGCAGAATGAATATTACCCGTTTATCAATCCTCCGGCCAGTGGGCATATCGATGATTGTCGCCTTCTTTGTGGTGTTGGGGGTGTATAGTTACTACCGCATTGGTGTGGAACTGCTGCCTGCCCTGAATACGCCTTATGTCACGGTTACCGTGAAATATCCCGGAGCCAGTGCCGAATCTGTGGAGCAGGAAATCATCAAGCCCGTGGAAGATGCGGTATCTTCCGTGTCCAATGTGAAGACCATTACTTCTGTGGCCAGCTATGAGCGGGGCCGCGTAATGATGGAATTGAATTTTGATGCGGATGCAGATATGGCGGCTATTGAAGCAACCAAAAAAGTAGAGGCCATTAAAAACAAATTACCCGATGAGGCCGATGCACCTGTGGTGGTAAAGCGGGATATTAACGCCAAGCCCATCATGGAACTGGCGGTCATGAGTCAGCATGGCTTGGGCGATACCTATTCCATGACGGAAAATGTCTTTCAGGATGTTTTGCAGCAGGCGGGCGGCGTTTCGGAAATCGAGCTGCATGGTGGCCGGGATAAGGAAGTAGCCGTGGAAGTGGATCGGGATAAACTGGCTGCCTATAAGCTGACTCTGCCCAAAATCGCCAGCGCTGTCCGCAATGAAAATCAGCTGCTGCCGTCCGGACCGATATATACGGAGTCGACAAAATCCGATGTGCGGGTGGTGGCCGAATACAGTAAGGCCGCAGATATTGAAAAAGTCCGGATACAAAACAGCAGGGGAGAATTGATTCCGCTGACGGCCGTGGCCACAGTGCGGGAGCAGGATGCCCGTCAGCAGCGCTATGGGCGTTTGAATGGAGAACCGGCAATCAATGTGCTGATTTACAAGAACAGCGATGCCAATGTGGTGGAGACAGCAGGCAATATCCTGAAAGCGGTAGAAAAACTTCGCCGTGACTATCCGGACTATCAGTTTATCGTGGTGTCTAACGATGCGGACTATGTGGACACTGCCCTGCATAATACCTTGGGGACTTTGGTAGAAGGGTTGATTACTACAGGGGTGGTATTGTTTCTCTTTTTGCGGGGATGGCGCTCCACAGCCGCTGTTATGATTGCTATACCCACTTCGCTTATCTCGACATTCTTTGTCATGTACCTGGCCGGTTTTACGTTCAATATGATGTCCTTGATGGGCATGACTTTATGTGTGGGGATTTTGGTCGATGACAGCATTGTGGTGCTGGAAAATATTATCCGCTATTTGAAAAATGGCGTTGCTCCCGCTGAGGCGGCGGAAAAAGGACGTACGGAAATAGGCATGGCGGCCATTGCCATTACCCTTTGCGATGCGGCGGTGTTTATGCCGATTGCGTTTATGGAAGGCATGACCGGCCAGTTCTTCCGGCAGTTTGGTCTGACCATTGTTTTTGCCGGGGCGTTTTCGCTGTTTGTGTCCTTTACGCTGACACCGATGCTGGCTTCACGTTTCTTCAAAAACGGCTATCATGTGGATAACCGCTTTTTGTGGCAGTTTATGGATAAGATGGAAAAACGGGCTGTGGGGATTTATCGTCAGGCACTTTTTTGGAGTCTGGGACATCGGAAAAAACTTTTGCTTACGATTCTGGCCGTTTTTGCAGGTGTCATGGCTTTGATTCCTTTGGGAGCAGTAGGGACAGAGTTCATGCCGCAGACGGATGAGTCTGGTTTTACCATCAATATTCAATGTCCTGTGCGGGCTTCCTCGGAAGAACCGAATAAAGTGGCCTTGCAGCTGGAAAAAAAGCTCTCTGAGATTCCTGAGGTCAAATACTATATGACGCAGGCTGGCGGGTCGAGTAATGCCTATGAGGGCCGTATTAAAGTGCAGCTTTGGGGACGGCGGGAACGCAGTCGCTCTGTTTGGGAGATTACGCAGGAAGTCCGTGAGTATGCCAGCCATATTTCCGGGGCAGAAATCCGGGTGACGGAAAATCAGTCCAATATGGGCGGCCCCAGCGGCGGGCGTGGCGGCGGCGGAGCCCTGCAGGTTGAACTGCGGGGGAATAATATGCAGGACTTGGCAGTTGCGGCCGATAAAGTGGAAAAAATCCTGCGGCACGAGGTTAAAGGTGTAGGTGATGTCAATAGTTCCTATACGGAGGGCATGCCGGAGCTGCAGCTGACGGTCAATCGGGATAAACTCAAGGTTTTTGATGCCAGCCTGGCCGATATTGATACGGCTTTTTCATCGGCAATATCGGGACTTTCTGCCGGGGAACTGAAAAATGATGCCTTAAATGGCGGTCAGGATACCAAAATTAAAGTGCGCTTTAAGGGCGCAGATGGCTATCGTGCTTCGGATGTAGCTAAAGTTCCTGTCTGGGCTAATGGCAAACTGGCCTATTTAGGCGACGTGGCCGACATTAAAGACGGGCGTGGCCCTGTCAGTATCCGCCGTGTGGATAAGCAGCGTTCCATACAGCTGGGCGCTAACTTGCGGGGAAGGCCTGTCGGTGATGTGGTGCGGGATGTAAAGCAGATTTTGCAGGAAACTGACCTGGGCGAAGGCGTAACCTATCGGTTCAAGGGGCAGGCCAGCCGTATGAATGAAACCTTTGGTGAACTGATTAGTGCCTTGTTCCTGGCTTTGGTGCTGATCTATATGCTGCTCGCGGTGCTCTACGAGTCGGTGCTCACTCCGTTTATCCGCATGTTTTCTCTGCCTTTGGGGCTTATCGGTTCGGTGCTCTTGCTGTTCCTGACACATAATACGCTGAATCTTTACTCCATGATTGGTATATTGGTTATGGATGGTATTGTGGCGAAGAATGGCACGTTGCTTATTGATTACACCTTGACCTTGATGGATCGGGGGAGAACGGCCTTGGAGGCCATTGTGGAAGCCGGCTGCGTGCGCTTAAAGCCTATCTGCATGACGACGATTACCATGATGGTGGGCATGCTGCCGATGGCGCTGGCCATGACAGACGGTGCAGAAACCCGCGTTTCCATGGCCTGGGTAATCATTGGAGGGCTGTTGACTTCCACCGTATTTACTTTGCTGGTAATACCGATTATCTTCCTGTATTTCTATCAGAAAAAGGATTCGGCTCGCAGCAGTTAAACGAATAGCAGAAAAATCCCTGACAGGTCGAGATCTGTCAGGGATTTTTATCAAATCTGATGATGTTAGTCTTTGTCTACGCCCCAGGCGTGGATGCCGTGTTCGTCGGGCAGAATAGCCGGATCGAATACGGGTTCAGCCTTGCCTTGGTTTTTCTGCTCCAGATAGCTGCTGAAGGTTACCCGTACATATTTGTAGAGGCGGGCGATGGCGTAGAGGTTGGTCAGGCAGAGAAGACCCATGAAGAGGTCAGCGAGGTTCCAAACCAGAGAGAGTTCAGCCATGCTGCCGAAGATGACCATGCCGATAACCAAAGCGCGGAACAGGTACAAAACCATTTTGCTGTTTCCTTCAAAGAAGGCGATATTGATTTCGCTGTAGTAGTAGTTGCCGACGATGGAGCTGAAGGCGAACAGCAAAATCATAAAGGCGACAGCGGCCGGAGCAGACGCGCCGAAGATGCTGGCAAGGGAAGCCTGTGCCAGTGCAATACCGGTAAGCTCGCCGCCTACAGTGTACTGGCCGGTCAGCAGAACGATGAACGCCGTAGCAGAACATACGAGCCAGGTATCGACATAAACACCGAAGGACTGGATAAGGCCCTGTTTTACCGGATGGCTGACATCGGCGGTAGCAGCGGCATTCGGTACTGAACCTTCACCGGCTTCATTGGAGAACAGGCCGCGTTTTACACCGGTGAGGATAACGGAACCAAGACCGCCGCCAACCGCAGCCTGCGGGGAGAACGCATCATGGATAATCAAGGCGAACATGCCGGGAACCTGCTCAATGTTCATGATGGTGATGATAATGGCTACGAGGATGTAGAGGCCAGCCATGATGGGCACGAGGAATTCGGTTACCTGAGCAATGCGCTGTACACCGCCGCAGATTACCAAACCGGTGAAGAAGGCCAGCACACCTGCCGTTACCGACTGGGGCACATTAAAGGCAGTGGAGGCGGACAGGGCAATCGTATTTGCCTGTACCGAATTGTAGATAAGGCCGAAGGTTACGGATAAGAGCACGGCAAAGAGTTTGGCAATGCCAGGCTGGTGCAGGGCATTTTTGATGTAATAAGCAGGCCCGCCATGGAAGGAGCCGTCCGGACGCTGAATTTTGTAAATCTGTGCTAACGTACTTTCGACAAAGCCTGTAGCACAGCCAATAAAGGCGATAACCCACATCCAGAATACTGCACCGGGGCCGCCGGTGACGATGGCAATCGCTACACCGGCGATATTGCCAACACCTACACGGGAGGCGGTGCTGACGCAGAATGCCTGAAAGGCACTGATTGAATTTCCCTCTGTCTTGGTGCCCATTCCCTCAGTGAGCAGACGAATCATTTCCGGCAGCATGCGCAGCTGGACAAATTTTGTGGCAAAGGTGAAGTAAATGCCGCAGCCTACGAGAACAACAATGAGGACATAAGACCATAGCAGGGTATTGATGCTGTCGACCATAGAATTTAGTAATTCCATAAATAACCTTCTTTCTTTAATTGGTAAAATAAAACGCCTTTTGCTGCTGCACAGCCAAAAGGAGACAGTTATCCTGCCTGACTATTGACTGGGAGTCGCAAAAGGCGCCGTTGCCTTAAAGTATGTTTTTATGACATAGTTATTATACTGAATTTGTTTAGTTGGTGTCAAGCATTGGTGTTCACTTTGAATGTATATGATGGTTTATGATTAATTTACAATAAACGTAAATAATCATTAAAATATTTTATAATAAATAGTATTTACTAATATATAGATTTTGTAGTATAATTAGCAACGTGTTAGCAGGTTTTAGGGTTTATTGATACTATTTAGAAAAGTTATGAAATTTTTTTGCCGCTTGCAGGAGATTTCTTAGCTTTGACGAATAGAAACCACAAGGGGACATGATCTGTTAACGAGATTTTTTAAGGAAAGGGAGATTAATAATTATGGAAATGTTATTAGGTCTCGTAGTGCTTCTGGCCTGCTTGATTTTCGGTGTCCGCCATGGCGGTATCGGTCTGGCAGTTATCAGTTTCGGTGTCCGCCATGGCGGTATCGGTCTGGCAGTTATCAGTGGCATTGGTCTCATCATTTTTACGTTTGTATTCCAGTACAAACCGGGTACTCCGCCGATTGACGTAATGCTTACGATTTTGGCAGTAGTTACCTGCGCCGGCTTCTTGCAGACTTCCGGCGGTCTTACGGTTATGCTGAAGTACGCAGAGAAATTCCTGCGCAGCAATCCGAAACAGGTTACGATTTTTGCTCCGCTCACGACTTGGTTCCTGACGGTACTCTGCGGTACCGGCCACGTGGTTTACACCATGTTCCCGATTATCTATGATATCGCCATCAAGCAGAACATTCGTCCGGAGCGTCCGATGGCTGTAGCTTCGGTGGCTTCTCAGATGGCTATCTGTGCTTCCCCTGTATCGGTAGCTGTTGTATCCATCGTTGGTTTCTTTGCCGCTCATAACTTTAATTACACGGTACTGCAGATTTTGGCCGTATCCATTCCGGCAACGGGCTTTGGTGTGCTCTGTGGTGCGCTTTGGTCTTATCGTCGTGGTAAGGAACTGGCTGATGATGAACGCTTCCAGGAATTCATCAAGGACCCGGAAAACCGCAACTATGTATATGGTGATACGGAATCCCTGATGGACAAGGAACTGCCGGCGACCTACTACCGTGCAATGTACATCTTCTTCGCGGGTATTCTCGTTATCGCCTGCCTGGGCAACTTCCCGGATTTGCTGCCGCATTTCCCGAATGCCAAGGGCGTTATGAAACCCATCTCCATGACGGTAGTCATTCAGATGGTTATGCTCTTCGTAGCAGCCATGATTCTCCTGACCTGCAACATCAAGGCTAAGGATGTGGGCAACAGCCAGGTATTCCGTTCTGGTATCGTAGCGCTCGTATCCGTATATGGTGTTGCCTGGATGGCCAGCACGTACTTCGGTGCACATATGACCTTCCTCAAGCAGAGCCTCGGTGCTGCCGTAACGGCTTATCCCTGGGCATATGCTATCATCGCCTTCCTGACGTCCAAGCTGGTTAACTCGCAGGCCGCAGCTATCGCCATCGTTGTGCCGCTGGCTCTGTCTGTAGGCATGGACCCGGTGATGATTATGTCCTTCATCTCTGCCTGCTATGGTTACTTCTTCCTGCCGACTTATCCCTCCGACCTGGCCTGCATTGGCTTCGACCGTTCCGGTACTACCCGCATCGGCAAGTACATCCTGAATCACAGCTTTATGATTCCGGGCCTTATCGGTGTAGCAACTGGTTGCTGCATGGGCTTTGTCATGGCACATATCGTGATGTAATTGCAAACTAGCATAACAAAATCGGCGGTTCGTATGAACCGCCGATTTTGTGTCTTATGTTTATTTTTTTGCTTTGGCATTCCGTTCCTTGAGCAAATCTTTGCAGAAATCAATGAAGGATTGGGCTGCTTTAGAGATATAGCGGTCTTTTTTCCAAGCAAGGCCGACATCGACAATAAGCGGGTCAGATAGCGGAATGGCCTTGACACCGGGCGTATCTTCGACTACCATGTTAAGCAGAAAGGCAATGCCGACACCACTGGCAACCAATCCTTTCAAGGTAACGACCTGATTGGACTCCAGTACGATGTTGGGCGTGATGTTTTCATCCTTCATTCGGGAAAGTATAGCCTGACGCAGGAAGGAGCCTTCCTTCAGCATGATGATGTTTTCCTCAGCAATATCGTGAAGGGAAATGCTTTTCTTGGCTGCCAGCGGGCTGTCTTCGGGAACGCAGCAGACAATCTGATCCTGGGTCATGGGCAGGAGCTGCAGATGATTGCTGGCACCGGAGATGATGATGATGCCAAAGTCCAGTTCATCGCGTTCCAGCTGTTCGCGAATGGACATGGAACCTTCTTCATGCATGAAGATTTCCAAATGGGAATAACGGCGTTGGAAACTGGAGAAGATTTTGGGGAAAAGGTAGGCACCCATCATCGGCGGAATACCGATTTTGATGGTACCTTTTTGGAGCTGTTTGTAATCGTTGACTTCCAGTACAGCATCCTGAATATTGCGCAGCGCCAGCTCTACGCGATTGAGAAAGACGGCTCCCTCCGGAGTCAGGGAAAGCTGTTTCTGGCTGCGGTCAAAGAGCTGAATGCCCAGTTCTGCCTCCAGCTTTTTAATCGCTACGGTGATGTTGGGCTGGGATACACGGAGACGCTCCGCAGCTCTGGTGATATTTCGCAGACGGCTGGCCATCTGGAAATATTCAAGTTGTCTTAGTTCCATCGTATCGCTTCTTTCTCTATATAAACTAGTTTTATTCCCATCTATTATACCATATTTTTGATGAATGTATGATATAATAATAAAAATTTATTATAAAAAGAGGAAAAAATTTTCCGCCAAGTTAGTAGGATTTTTGTTTTTGGTATGGAATTATACAAGTATGTACAAGTATATGCAAAAAATAGATGATGTTCCTTCGTTAGCAAAGGAAGGTTAGGGGGGCTTTTATCTTGGAAATTTCAACACTCATTGGTGCGGTAGGTGGTCTTATCTCCGTATTCGTAGGTATGATTATCAAGGGCGCACCGATTAGCTCGCTGAACAACCCGGCAGCATTCCTGATTATTATTTGTGGTACGTTCTCTTGTTTGTTCACGGCTTTCAACATGAACCAGTTGAAAAATCTGCCTAAACTGATTAAAATGGTTTTCTTCAAACCAGCACTTCATGAAAAAGCGGATTTGCTCAATATGTTCATCGAACTTTCCCAAATTGCCCGCCGTGAAGGTATTCTGGCCTTGGAAAGTAAGGTGCAGGATATTGAAGACCCGTTCTTCCGTACAGGGTTGGGGATGGTCATTGATGGTATGGACCCGGAATTCGTTGGTGATGTTTTGGATGCAGAGCTTGCTGTTATGCAGGAACGCCATGCTGAAGGGCGTTCCATGCTTGAACAGGCAGGTCTTTATGCTCCGACCCTTGGTGTGTTGGGCGCCGTTATCGGTCTTATCGCTGCCTTGGGTAACTTGAACGACGTTAACAAGTTAGGTCATGCTATTGCAGCAGCATTCGTTGCTACAATCCTGGGTATTTTTACTGCATACGTTGTGTATCTGCCCATGGCGAATAAGCTGAAACTTTTGTCCAAGGCAGAGGTCAGCGAAAAGCGTATGATTATTGGAAGCAAAACTGATGGTATTCATTCCTCAGTCCGAACGTGAAGGGTTGAAGAAGGAGTGATTTGATGGCTAGAAAAAAACATCATCCGCCTCATGAAGAACATGAAGGCGAGCCTTGGCTCCTGCCATATTCTGACTTGATGACCTTGCTTTTGGCGCTCTTTATCGCTTTGTTTGCTATTTCGCAGACAGACCAGAAGAAGATGTCAGAACTTGCCCAGGCTTTTACGGCAGCCTTCAATATGGGCGGCCCGTCCTTCTTTGATAAGGCCGGCCCTAATGTCGGCCGCCGGGCGGAGACTCCTTCGGATGAAGACTTAGGTAATTCTGCTTATTTTGCCGAAAACAAACAGTTAGAAGAAATTCAGAAAAAGATGCAGGAATACATCGAGGAAAATCATCTGGAAGACCAGCTGAGTACAGAAATGGCAGAAGAAGGTCTGATGATTCGCATTAAGGAACGAGCTTTGTTCCCCTCTGGCTCTGCTCAGCTTGTCGGGCAGGCACAGTCCATTGTGCCTGTAGTGGCCGGCATGTTGGCGTCTCTGCCGGAACGGGTGGTTATTTCCGGGCATACGGATAACGTGCCCATCAGTACGGCGCAGTATCCTTCCAACTGGGAGTTGAGTGCTTCCCGTGCGATGAATTTGATGAAAGCTGTGTTAGCTGCTGAAAAATCGTTGAATCCGGCGCGGTTTAGTGCGATTGGTTATAGTGAGTATCGGCCGATTGCTGACAACAAGACGGATGCTGGCAGACAGCAAAACCGTCGGGTAGAAATCTTTATTGCGCGGAATTATCGGTTTAATCCCAATGAGGCTCCAGGCGGTAAGCAGGGAGCAAATACGGATACGGGAGCAGCAAATACTCCGGCTGCGAACAGCGGTCCTGCTACGCCATCAACGAATGGCGCGGCTGGCAGCAATATGGCAACAACGTCAATGTAATAGGTAAGGCAAGATATAGCCGGCTGGTAGGCCGGCTTATTCTTTGTCAAGAAACGGTAAAACTGTAGGAGGATGGCTTGGTTACAGGAATTGGTATGGATATTGTGGAAGTGGCACGGGTGGATAAGGCCGTGGCGCGGGATAGTTTTGTAAGCCGCGTATTTACTCCGGCAGAGATTGCTTATTGCCGCAGTCGGGGACAGCAGGCAGGCCAGAGTTTTGCTGCCCGCTTCGCCGGCAAGGAGGCTGTATTAAAGGCTTTCGGCACTGGGCTGCGGGGCGGCAGCCTTACGGAAATTGAAATTCTGCCGGATGATTTGGGCTGTCCGCAGGTGGGGCTTACGGGATTTTTTGCCGATTTTGCGCAGAACAAAGGCGTAGCAAAAATTTGGTTATCGTTGACGCATACGAAAGAATATGCAGCGGCACAGTGTGTGATGGAGGCAGAATGATGAAGATTGCAACAAGTGAAGAAATGCGGAATATTGACCGGCTGGCAGCGGAGGAATATGGGCTGCCGGAATTGCTACTGATGGAAAGTGCCGGGCACAGAGTGGCACAGGCGATGGAGCATTTGCTGGGGACTGTGGCAGGCAAGACGATTTGTGTACTGGCAGGCAGCGGCAATAATGGCGGCGATGCTTTTGCTGCAGCTAGGTACCTTAGTAATATGGGGGCTAAAATCAAGATTTTCCTCACTTGCGAGCCCGAACATCTAAAAACGACGGCGTCCCGCATGAAAAAGACGACGGACAAAATGGGGCTGGAAGTGCATAGACTGGAGGAAGACCGGGACTGGAATCGGCTGCATTTGGCCTTAAAGTTTACCGATGCTGTTTTGGATGGCATTTTAGGCACGGGCTTTAATGGCGAATTGAAGAAAAAGGTTTTGCGTTTGATTGAAGAAGTCAATGAGGCGGGGAAAAAGGTACTGGCCATTGATATTCCCAGCGGCGTAGAAGCGGATACGGGAAGGGTTTCAACCGTTGCTGTGATGGCAGACATGACGCTGACTTTGGGATTGCCCAAGGTGGGGCATTTGTTGAGCCCCGGTGCGGATATGACCGGGCAGTTGATTGTGGACGATATCGGTATTCCGCAGTCGTTATTGCAAAGCGATAAGATTCAGCAGTCGCTGTTGAATGATAAACTGGCCAAAACGCTTTTGCCGCTGCGGGGCAAAGCGGTGCATAAAGGGGATTGCGGCAGAATACTCGTGATTGCAGGCTCCTTAGGGATGACCGGCGCTGCAGCGTTGGCGGCAATGTCTGCCTTGCGGGCTGGCGCGGGGGTGGTTACCCTGGCTGTGCCGGCGTCTGTGCAGCCGATTTTGGCCGGGCAGCTGCAGGAAGTGATGGTTCAGCCGGTGGAGGAGACGGTTGCAGGAATATTGAGTGGCGAACAAGCTTTGAACCGCTTGCTGGAATTGTCGCAGAGCCATGATGCTGTACTTATTGGCCCGGGCCTGGGCCGCGCCATGGAAACGCAGGAATTAATCCGTATGTTCACGGCTAAGGTAAACAAGCCGCTGATTATGGATGCGGATGCCATTTTTGCGTTTAATCACCAGCCGGATGATTTGAGCAAGCTGCCGCAGGTTCCCGTTCTTACGCCGCATTTAGGGGAGATGGCCGGACTCTTGGGTGTTTCCGTGCCGGAGCTGCGTGAGTCGTTGCTTCCGATTGTGCGTGAGGCTGCTGCGGAGTATCAGTGCATATTGGTGGTAAAGAGTGAGTGTACGCTGATTGCTTATCCGGATGGCATGGTCTTTTTGTCTACGCTGGGCAACCCGGGAATGGCTACGGCAGGCAGCGGTGATGTGCTGGCAGGAACGATTGCCGGTCTGATGAAACAGACGGAAAGCGGTCTGGCACCTTTGATGGGGGTATATCTGCATGGTCGGGCGGGGGATATTGCCTATGGTGAAAAAGGTGAAGGCCTGTTGGCTGGTGATATTCGGGAAAATCTGTCAGCTGCGTTAAAGGAACTGCGTCAGAAACAGATGACTGCACTGTGATACATTTGTATGCTACATATGTACGTGGTTGTGCTTTTGGCTGATTTTTAGCAAAATAATGGTGAAAATCTTGACATTTGTATATTGCAGGCATAAAATGAAGTTACTTTGAGGAAAAAGAAAAGGGGTTTTAGCATGGCAAATGTAAATATTGATTGGTCAAAGTTAGGATTCACCTATCAGCCGATTACCAAGCGTTATGTGGCTAACTATAAAGATGGTCATTGGGAAAAAGGCGGTCTGACGGAAGATGCGACCATTGTACTTAATGAGTGTGCTGGTATTTTACAGTATTGCCAGGAAGTTTTTGAAGGGTTGAAGGCTTATCGTACCAAAGATGGGCGCATTGTTACTTTCCGCCCGGATTTGAATGCCAAGCGCATGATGGATTCCGCTAAACGGTTGGTTATGCCGCCCGTACCGGAAGAAATGTTCATGGAAGCAGTAGATCAGGTGGTCGCTGCGAACAAGGACTGGATTCCGCCTTATGAGTCTGGTGGTGCGTTGTATCTGCGTCCGTATCTGTTCGCTACGGGGCCGGTTATTGGCGTTAAGCCATCGGATGAGTATCAGTTCCGCCTCTTTGGTACGCCGGTAGGCTCGTACTTCAAGAACGGCATTAAACCCATTACGATTTGTGTCAGCGATTTTGACCGTGCAGCACCACATGGTACCGGTGATATCAAAGCCGGCCTTAACTATGCCATGAGCCTGCATCCGTACATTTTGGCGCATGAGAACGGCTTTGATGAAAATATGTATCTGGATGCTGCTACCCGTACTTATGTGGAAGAAACAGGCGGTGCTAACTTCCTCTTCGTCACGAAGGACAATGTTATCGTAACGCCGAAGTCCGGTTCCATTCTGCCGTCCATCACCCGCCGTTCTTTGGTAACGCTGGCTGAGAACTTGGGCTACAAGGTCGAACATCGTCCGGTGAAGTTTACGGAACTGGAGGATTTTGCCGAAGCCGGTCTTTGTGGTACGGCAGCGGTTATCTGCCCTGTGGGCAAGGTGGTCGCCAAAGACAAGGAAATCACATTCCCGAGCGGTATGCAGGAAATGGGCCCTGTACTCACCAAACTGTACAATACGCTCCGCGGTGTGCAGCTCGGTACGGTCGAAGCACCGGAAGGCTGGATTCGCGAAATAAAATAAGTGCAGGTAAAGAGAATTTGCTGATTTTTATCGGCCAATTCTCTTTTTTCATGTTATTTTAAGAAAAAAGGCGTAAACTTTTTACGATAAAGACAAGGAATTCTTTACAAAGAACACGAATTCTTTTTATAATAGTGAGTAAAGATATAACAGGAATGTAATACTAGGGAGTTTTGTTTTATGCCGATTGATTTTACGTTGCCAGCACAATTTCATGGGATTCTTTCCACCATTGGGTGGTTTGATGTGTTGGACATCCTGATAGTGGCGGCAATCTTGTATAAAGTCTATGAAATGCTGCAGGATACACGGGCCATTACGCTGGTCAAAGGGATATTGGTTCTGCTGGCCGTAACCATGGTGTGCAGCTGGCTGGATTTGCATGTGATATCCTGGCTGCTGCAAAAAACCGTGACCCTGCTGTTTGTGGCATTGCCCATCGTCTTTCAGCCGGAATTGCGGCGCGCCTTGGAGCATTTGGGGCAGGGGCGCTTTTTAGGCTCGTCGGCATTACTCGATGATGAGCAGGCCAGACATTTGGTGGATGAAATCACCAAAGCGGTTAAGCAGCTGGCGGCTACGAAAACGGGGGCGCTATTGGTCATTGAGCGCAATATGGGCTTAAATGATGTCAGCGCCACAGGGATTCAGATTGATGGACTTATTTCGGCAGAGTTTTTGTTAAATGTCTTTATTGTCAATACGCCGCTGCATGATGGTGCTACGGTTATCCGGGGCAATCGTCTGATTGCTGCGGGCTGTCTTTTGCCGCTGACGGAAAATCGCACGCTTTCCACGGAATTGGGAACCCGCCATCGAGCGGCTATCGGCCTTTCGGAGCAGTGCGATGCGCTGATTGTCGTGGTCAGCGAGGAAACCGGAACGATTTCCGTAGCCGAAAATGGGCATATCATGCGGCATTTAAGTCCGGAATATTTGAAGGAGGTATTGATGCCTGCCTTTGAGATGCCGAACACAACGATTAAGGATATGGTGATGAACTGGAGGAAGAAGAAATGATTTCCAGCTTTCGCAGTTTGATTCAGCGTAATTTAGCGGCTAAGATCGCTTCTATATTGGTGGCGGTAATCCTTTGGGGCTATGTGATGAATGATCAAAACCCTTCTACGGAAGCAAATTTTACGATTCCGGTTCAATTGGTTAATGTACCGGAGGGGTATAAGGTCACGCAGAATGAGGATAAAGTCAAGATTACTGTGCGTGGGGTGCGGTCGCTTTTTGTCAACAATGGCGATGCGGATTTCCGTGCTTATGTGGATTTGCATGGTGCGGAAGCAGGGAAGAAAGAGTATAAGGTCAAAGTCGATATGCCTCAGGGGTTCGAACTGGTGGATGTATATCCGGGAACCATGGAGGTTATGTTGGACCCAATCGTACAGCGTAAAGTGCGGGCAGATATCAATGTCAATGGTTCGCCGGCCAGTGGCGTGACGGTAGCAAGTGTTACACAAGCCAGTGAAGAAGTGACGGTGGAAGGACCATCTTCGCTGGTAAATGAAGTAGAAAGGCTTATTGGCTACGTAGGGCTTACTAGCAAAAATGAGACAGATTTTTCCCTGCAGGTGCCGCTGACGGCAATCAATGCGGATGGCCGGGAGGTGTCCGGAGTAACCATTCAGCCGTCTACGATGTATGTGGCTGTACGTATGGCCAGAGGCCTGACCAAGAAAATTGTCACGATAACGCCTGTTCCCGGGGATGATTTGAACAGTGCCCTGGAACTGGTGGCCATCAAACCGGACCCGCTGCAAATTGAGATTGCCGGTGCAGAAAATGTCATTGCCAATTTAACTTCGGTGAATACCGAAAAGATTTCGTTGGCGGATGTGTATAAGAATACCAATAAGACCGTTAAACTGGAACTCCCGCCAGGGGTAACGGTCACTAATCATGATGTGTTGGCGCATATTGTGGTGAAGAATAAGAAAACAAGTAAAGGTATGGAGTGAAGGTTCAAGTGATTCGTATAAAAAACTTACAGGTGGCTTTTGATGATGAGCGCCCGTTGAGAACACTTGCAGCCAAGCGATTGCAATTACCACCTCAGGCTGTTGCTGAGGTGGTAATTGTACGTAAGGCTGTAGATGCCCGCCGTTATCATGGCGCGCCGGTGCAGTTTGTTTATATGCTGGATGTGTCGGTGAATATGCCGGAGAAGAAAGTGCTGCAAAAACTGCGCAAGGATAAAAATGTGGAAATTTTGGTGCCGAAGAAGGCTGCTCCATTAAATTTCCGTGCGCATACAAATCATGATTTGCGTCCTGTGGTGGTCGGTTTTGGCCCTGCAGGCATGTTTGCGGCATTGACATTGGCTAAAGCGGGCTGGAATCCGTTGGTCTTGGAACGCGGCGGTGATGTGGACAGCCGTAAGGCGGCCATAGAGTGCTTCTGGCAGACGGGGACATTGGATGAGCGTTCCAATGTGCAGTTTGGTGAAGGTGGTGCGGGTACATTCTCGGATGGCAAGCTGACTACCCGCATTAGTGACGGACATATTCAGGATGTGCTGGAGGCTTTTATCGCGGCCGGGGCGCCTGAGGAAATACGCTATTTGCATAAGCCGCATATCGGTACGGATTTATTGCAGGGCGTGGTCAAAAACATCCGCAAGGAAATCATCCGCTTGGGTGGTGAAGTCCGCTTTAATGCGCAGGTTACGGATATGGAAATCGAGCAGGGTCAGGTGCAGGCGGTCATCGTCAACGATGAAGAACGCATTGTCTGTCAGCAGGTCTTTATGGGAATTGGCCATTCAGCCCGCGATACTTATCGCATGCTGTTGGCAAAAGGCTTGAAAATGGAGGCAAAACCCTTTGCTATCGGCGTGCGCATTGAGCATCCGCAGGAATTTATCGACCGAGCGCAATACGGTGAGGATGCGGGTCATCCCCGCCTGCCGGTGGCGGACTATGCGCTGACCTATAAGGACCCTGTGACTGGACGCGGGGCGTATTCCTTCTGTATGTGTCCCGGCGGACAGGTGGTTGCAGCAACGTCGCTTAAAGAACAGGTCTGCACGAACGGAATGAGCAATTACAAGCGTGATTCCGGCATTGCCAACAGTGCACTGTTGGTGCAGGTGGGGCCTGAGGATTTCGGCCAGGAAGTGCTCGCGGGCATGAATCTGCAGGATAAACTGGAAAAGCTGGCCTTTGACCTCGGCGGCCGGAATTATCATGCGCCGGTGCAGACCGTAGGGGATTTCCTGGGGGGCACGTTTGGTTCTACGCAGTTCTTGACCACGCCGACCTATCAGCCGGGGGTAAAAGCGGTGGACTTGCATAAGTGCCTGCCAGATTTTCTTACCCGCACGCTGGAAGGTGCGCTGCCGCATTTTGACCATAAAATCAAGGGTTTTGCCGATAAGGGCGCAGTAATGACCGGTGTGGAGGCACGTTCTTCTGCGCCCTGTCGTATCTGCCGCAGCCGGGAAACGATGCTGGCAGAGGGCATAAACGGACTTTATCCTATGGGAGAAGGTGCCGGCTACGCCGGGGGCATTATGAGTGCTGCAGTTGATGGGATGAAGGCAGCTTATATGTTTTTAACTGAGCGGTAATTGTCTTTTTTGCCTGTCCTGTGTTAAAATAAAATTAGTGTACTGTATGGAGGATGAGCTGTTTATGCGTTTTGGCCGGGATATTTTCGCCGGGGTGACCATGGCGATGGCCTCTTTGGCGATATTTACAGCGGCAGCTTCCATGTTGCAGCAGGCGGGAATGGATTTTGCCGGCAGTTATACAGCAGGTGTGTTGTTGTCGCTGGCGGGAACATTGTGGTCTGCTTACAAGCGGTATGGTGTTGTTTTGACGCCATCTTTGACCGCAACCGGGTATTTGGTCTTTATTGTGGCCATTTCCCATGGTTTAGGCTGGCAGGCCGTGCTGGGCATTAGCTTTTCCGCCTCACTGTTGGGCATGCTCCTTTGGCAGGGTAGTACCTATCTTCCACGCTGGAATCTGCCGCGGATATTTCCCTGGGGGATAAAGCTGGCGCTGGCGGTATTTTTAATCTGTTTGGGCTTGAAGATGGGGCGTATTGTGATTAACTCGCCCTGGCAGGTTACGATGCTGGGCGACGCTGCTGACTCGCTGATGTATTGGAGCATGGCCGGTATTGTGCTGACCATGGCCCTGCTGGCTGGTGGCTGGCGTAGTGCCTTGTTTTCCGGTATGGTGGTTACAGGCGCAGTTACTTTTAGCGAAGGTTTTTGGGTGATTCCTGCAGCGCCTTTTTTTCTCCCGGAGGGGTTGGAAAAAGTGTTTGGCCAGTTGTCTTTAGGCGTTTCGGATGTCCAAAACAGTGCCTTTTATCTTGTGACCGTGCTCAGTCTGCTGGCTATGCTCAGTGCAATTCACTGGAGTACATTTTCAGCTTTGTCCCGGGCAGGCAAGCCTGCAGAGGGCGTCCGCTTCCTGTTTGCGTTGGGCACCTTAGGGGCGCTGTGCGGTGTACCGCCGCTGGTTATTTCCCCGGTATCGGCAGTTCCTGCAGAAGGAAATGGCCGACGGGGGCTTTTGGCTGCGGCCCTGCTTTTTGTCGGGGCACTGTTTTGTGAACCGATTATTGCGGCTATGGCAGCTTTCCCGGCCATGGCAGTACCTGTGCTCGTGGGCAGCGGCTTTTTACTGTTGCTGGCAGCAGTGCAGGACTGTCCGCTTTCGGAAAATGCTTTGGAGCGGCGGGCTGAGGTGTTGGCCATTAGCGTGTTGGTTTTGCTGCTGCCGCTGACGGGAAATTTTGCCACGGCTTTGGGAATTTCACTAATTGGTTATACGTTGTTTATGAGCATGGCCGGGAAATTCCGGCAGGTGGCAGGAATTGTTTGGTTAATAAGCGGCATTTTTGCCCTTTATTATGTCTATGGAAGTCTGTTTTGATAAGTTAAGGAGTGTACTGTTCGTGATATTTGACCGTTGTTCGAGAGTGGTTATGGCTGGCCTGTTGGCTGGCAGCTTGGCTTTTGCTGTGCCTGATTACAGCGAAGCCCGTCATATGGCGATGAATCCGGAAATGGAAACCAAGGTGGATACCCATCATAAGCTAAATATGGGAGGAAACAGCACCCGTACCGTGGAACGCGGAACGCGCAGCCTGGAATCCCGCATTGATGCCATCCTGAATCCGCCTGTCGAGAAGGTGGAAAACACCATTAAGGTTCATCAGACGGTATCGGCTTATGATGATTCCATCATGGGAACGCCGCTTGCCAGTCAGGAACAATGTGTGAAGTATCTGTTAAGCGTAAATCCCCGGCCGGATATCTCGGTATCGCCGCAGGAACTGGTGGCCTACTATTACGAAGAAGGCGCACGTGAGGGGATTCGTCCGGATGTTGCCTTTGCTCAGGCCTTAAAGGAAACGGGATTCTTCCGCTATGGTGGAACGGTAACACCTGACCAGAACAACTACTGCGGTTTGGGAACGACCAGCAGTGAGGTGAAGGGCGCTTATTTCAGTTCGGCTCAGCTGGGTGTGCGGGCACAGATTCAGCATTTACTGGCCTATGCTTCTACCCGCCAGCCGAGTGAACAGGTGGTAGATCCCCGCTATGGCCTGGTGCGTAACACGTATGGTTCACGGACCTTGAACAGCTGGACGGATCTCAATGGCCGTTGGGCAGTTCCGGGGTATACCTATGGGCAGAGCATTATGAGTATGTTCCGCGAAATGTTGTCACGTTAATTAATTACAAGATGAGAGGATATTAATAACTTATGATTACGACCAACAATGTTAGTTTACAATTTGGCAAGCGTGTACTTTACAAGGATGTAAATCTGAAATTTACGCCGGGTAACTGCTATGGTATTATCGGCGCCAATGGTGCCGGTAAATCCACGTTTTTGAAATTGCTGTCCGGCGAGATTGAACCGACTGGCGGTAATATCGAAATTACGCCGGGTGAGCGTTTGGCTGTATTGCAGCAGGACCATTATGCTTATGATGATTATGAAGTTTTGCGTACGGTTATCATGGGGCATAAGCGTCTGGTCGAAATCATGGACGAAAAAGATGCCCTGTATGCCAAGCCGGATTTCTCCGAAGAAGATGGCATGAAGGCATCAGAGCTTGAAGCCGAATTTGCCGAACTCAACGGTTGGGATGCGGAGTCTGAAGCTGCCCGCCTCTTAAATGGTCTGGGCATTCCCGAAGAAGAACACACCATGAAGATGGCGGACCTCACGGCCAAGGAAAAGGTGCGTGTACTTCTGGCACAGGCACTCTTTGGCAATCCGGATATCCTTCTCCTGGACGAGCCGACCAACCATTTGGACGTAGAAAGCATCAACTGGCTGGAAGATTTCCTGGCTGGTTTTGAAAATACCGTTATCGTGGTATCTCATGACCGTCATTTCCTCAATCAGGTTTGCACCTATATCTGTGATGTAGACTTCGGTGCCATTCAGCTCTACGCGGGCAACTATGACTTCTGGTATCAGTCCAGTCAGCTGGCTCTGCAGCTGCAGAAAGAGCAGAACAAAAAGGCTGAGGAAAAAATCAAGGAATTGCAGAACTTTATTGCCCGCTTTGCTGCTAATGCAGCTAAATCCAAGCAGGCAACCAGCCGTAAAAAACTCCTCGATAAAATCAAGGTGGAGGACATCAAGCCGTCTTCCCGTCGTTATCCATACATTGCCTTTACGCCGGACCGCGAAGCTGGTGACCAGCTCCTGCAGGTGGACGGCATTTCCAAGACCGTTGATGGCGAGCAGGTGCTCAAAAATGTCAGCTTCACGCTGAAGCGCGGCGACAAGGTGGCTTTCGTCGGCCCGAACAGCATCGGTAAGACCATGCTCTTTAAGATTCTCATGGGCGAGGAAGAACCGGATGAAGGTACGTTCAAATGGGGCGTAACGACCACGCAGGCTTATCTGCCGGCAGATAACTCCGCTTACTTTGACGGTGTGTCCCTGTCGCTTGTAGATTGGCTGCGTCAGTATTCCAAAGACCCGGATGAAACCTTTGTGCGCGGCTTCTTAGGCCGTATGCTCTTCTCCGGTGAGGAAAGTTTGAAGAAAGCGTCTGTACTCTCCGGTGGTGAGCGTGTGCGCTGCATGCTGTCCAAGATGATGCTCTCCGGTGCCAATGTCCTGTTGATGGATGAGCCGACCAACCATCTGGATTTGGAATCCATCACGGCACTCAATAACGGTCTTATCGCCTTTGGCGGCACGGCACTCTTTGTGTCCCATGACCATGAGTTCGTGCAGACCATTGCCAACCGTATCATTGACATTACGCCGGATGGGGTAGTTGACCGCGTGACGACGTATGATGACTTTCTGGCCAATGAAACGGTGAAACAGCAGTTAGCAGAGAAATACGGCAAGAAATAAGTAACATCAACATAGAAGCAGACTTATGACTAAAGGAGCCAGTACTATGCTGGGACAATTCTTTAAGAAAAGTGAAGATGCTGGCACCGCCAACCGCCTGAAGGAAATGGTGGCGGTGCTTAGAAAGCGGGATATCGTCAAGGGCGTAACTCCGGAAAAACTGCGGCAAATCCTTGAAGACTTAGGCCCTACTTTTGTAAAGTTAGGCCAGGTTATGAGTATGCGCCCCGATTTTCTGCCGCCGGAATACTGCGATGAATTGATGAAACTGCAGTCTGAGGCCAAACCGATGCCCTTTACCACTGTGGTGGAGGTTATTGAGCGGGAATACAACCGCCGTTGGAATCAGGTGTTCTCTTATATTGATGAGGAAGCCATCGGCTCCGCCAGTATTGCGCAGGTTCATCGGGCAGTGCTCACCACCGGAGAAAAAGTAGTGGTGAAGGTACAGCGGCCTGGTATATATGAGATAATGAGCAAGGATATCGTCCTGTTAAAGCGGGCGGCTACACTACTGAAAGTGGTGAGCCGTTCCCAGGATGTTATCGACTTCAATATGGTGCTCGATGAAATGTGGACCATTGCCAAGCAGGAAATGGACTTTCTCATGGAAGCTGACCATATTGAAGAATTTACGCATCTCAACCGGGATGTGGATTATGTAACCTGCCCGCGGGTTTTCCGCAATCTTTCCATGCAGCATATTTTGGTGATGGAGTATGTGGATGGTATCTGTATTGACGATTTTGCCAAGCTCAAGGAGCGGGGCTATGATATCAATACGTTGGGCCGTCGCTTGGGTGAAAATTATGTGCGGCAGATTATCGAGGACGGATTCTTCCATGCAGACCCTCACCCCGGCAATATCTGGATTCGCAATGGCCGCATTGTCTGGCTAGATTTAGGCATGATGGGCAGGCTGTCCGGGCGTGACCGGGCGGCTATCCGCAAGGCGATATACTCCTTGGCACATCATGATACCTTTGAAATGAAGGCGGCGGTACTTTCCCTGGGGATTGTTAAGGGGAAAGTCAACCATACGGCGCTTTATCAGGACATTGATGCCATGCTGGCGCAGTACAGCAGTCTGGACTTCAGCGAATTGCAGATGGGGGTACTGACCCGTCAGATTATGAATCTGATGCGTGTTCACCATATTGCCTGTCCGCAGGGACTTTCGATGTTTGCGCGTGGCGTGCTGACGGTAGAAGGCGTTATGCGGCTTTGCTGCCCGAAGGTCAGCTTCGTGGAAATCTTTGCCCGCAGCCTTGCTGTGGACTACAAGAGGAATTTTGACTGGAAGGACGAGCTTGAAAAGGCTAAGCAGGAAGGTGTAATGCTCCTAAAAAAATCAGCCCAGCTGCCCGAACAGATTTCGGATATTCTCAAAATGACCATGAGCGGTCAGACCAAGGTGAATCTCGATGTCACGGGGTCAGAAGAACCTCTGCGGCATCTTGACCGCATGATTAACAAGGTGATATTGGCGGTGCTGGTAGCAGCGCTGCTGCTGGGGTCAAGTACGATTTGTACAACGCAGATGACGCCTAAAATAATGGAAATACCCCTGTTGGGCGTTTTGGGATATTTAATCGCATTTATACTTAGCCTGAGGATTATTTGGGAAATTCATAAGGAGCCCTAAATTCACAGGCAGATGAGGAGGAATGATTTATGAGAGGAATTCGCGGCGCAATTGTAGTCGGGGAGAACAAGAAGGAGGAAATCTGGCAGGCAGCCAAAATGCTGCTGTCGCAGATTCTGCGGCGCAACAAGGTGAAGCCGGAGGATATCGGTGCTTGTATCTTCAGTTGTACCAGTGATCTGACCGCAGGTTTTCCGGCAACGGGGGCCCGTCAGATGGAAGGCTTTGATAAGGTTCCCCTTTTTGATACGCGGGTGCCTGAGGTGGATGAATCCATGGAGCGTTGTATTCGCGTGCTGCTGCTTGTCGATACAGAAATCAAACAGGCAGATATTCAGCATGTTTACATGGGTAAAGCACAGGAGCTGCGTCCTGATTTGCGAAACTTCTAAGTTTCATTGTTTGAAAACGTAATTATCAATAATCGTTTCTTAAAAAAACATAAAAGAAATTAATGGAAAATGGACAAAGGGTCTGTACATTTTCCATTTTTTTTTGTAGAATGATGTTTGTAAACGAAACTATTTTAGGTAAGGAGAGATACACATTGAGTAACATGGATACCACTTGTGTAAACGCTATCCGCGTTCTGGCAGCTGATGCTGTACAGAAGGCAAATTCCGGTCATCCCGGCCTGCCCCTTGGCAGCGCTGCTATGGCTTATGAACTGTGGGCTAACCACATGAACCACAACCCGAAGAATCCGCAGTGGGCTAACCGCGACCGTTTCATCCTGTCCGGTGGTCATGGTTCTACGCTGCTTTATTCCCTGCTCCATTTCTTCGGTTATGGCCTTACCATGGATGATATGAAGAACTTTCGTCAGGATGGTTCGCTGACTCCGGGACATCCGGAATATGGTCACACGGTAGGTGTTGAAGCCACGACCGGCCCGCTGGGTGCAGGTATGGGTATGGCTGTAGGTATGGCGATGGCAGAAGCTCATCTGGCTGCCGAATTCAACAAGCCGGGCTATGATGTGGTTGACCATTATACCTTTGCTCTGGGCGGCGATGGCTGCATGATGGAAGGCATTTCTTCGGAAGCCTTCTCGCTGGCTGGTACGCTCGGCCTCTCCAAACTGATTGTGCTTTATGATTCCAATAAGATTTCCATCGAAGGCAGCACGGATATTGCCTTCACGGAAAATGTGGAAAAACGTATGCAGGCTTTCGGTTTCCAGACGCTGACTGTAGAAGATGGCAATGATCTGGAAGCTATTGGCAAAGCTATTGAAGCGGCCAAGGCTGACAAAGAACATCCGTCCTTCATCACGGTTAAGACGCAGATTGGTTACGGCTGCCCGGCAAAACAGGGTAAAGCCAGCGCACATGGCGAACCGCTCGGCGTTGACAATGTCAAGGCCCTCAAGGAAAATCTGGGCTGGCCGGAACCGGAAAAGACCTTCAACATTCCGCAGGATGTTTATGCCCATTATGAAGAAAAAGCCAAGAAGGGCGCTGAGGCAGAAGAAGCTTGGAATAAGCTCTTTGCTGACTACTGCGCTAAATTCCCGGAACTCAAGGCTAAATGGGATAAGTTCCATGCTCCTGTTGATGCGAAAGCTCTCCTTGAGAACGAAGATTTCTGGGCTTATGAAGACAAGGCACAGGCTACCCGTGCTCTGTCCGGTACGATGATTAACCGCCTGAAAGATCTCCTGCCGAACCTGTTTGGCGGCAGTGCTGACCTTGCTCCTTCCAACAAGACAGACATGAAGGATGCAGGCGATTTCTCCAAGGATAACTATGCCGGCCGCAACCTGCACTTCGGTGTGCGTGAACTGGCTATGGCAGCTATGGCTAATGGTATCACCCTCCATGGCGGTCTGAAGAATTATGTAGCAACGTTCTTCGTGTTCAGCGACTACACGAAACCGATGGTTCGTTTGGCTGCGCTGATGGGCCTGCCTGTGACCTATGTATTCACGCATGACAGCATTGGTGTCGGCGAAGACGGCCCGACGCATGAACCGATTGAACAGCTGGCTATGCTCCGTTCTCAGCCGAATGTCAACGTATTCCGTCCAGCAGATGCAACGGAAACGGCTGCAGGCTGGTATCTGGCTGTGACCAGCGAAAAGACGCCGACGGCTTTGGTACTGACTCGTCAGAACCTGCCGCAGCTGGCTGGTTCCTCCAAGGATGCTCTCAAGGGTGCTTATGTTGTGTCCGAAGCAAAAGATGTTGCCAATATGGATGGTATCATCATCGCTACGGGTTCGGAAGTTTCCCTGGCTGTGGATACGCAGGCTAAACTGGCTGGTGAAGGCGTGGATGTCCGCGTTGTTTCCATGCCTTGCATGGATCTCTTCGAACAGCAGAGTGCTGAATACAAAGAAAGTGTTCTGCCGAAGAAGGTTCGCGCCCGCGTAGCTGTGGAAGCACTCAGCGATTTCGGTTGGGGTAAATATGTAGGCCTTGATGGCGCTACGGTTTCCATGGAAGGCTTTGGTGCATCTGCGCCGGCAGCTGTGCTCTTCGAGAAGTTCGGCTTCACCGTTGACCATGTGGCTGAGGTTGTGCGCAAGGTTGTTAGCGACAACAAATAATCGTTAGGTTTACATCGAGATAAATAAGACGCCCGCCCTGCTGGTAATAACTTTCCTTCGCTTAGACAGGCTTGTCAAACGCTGCGGAAAGCTATCACCAGCAGGGCGGGCTTATTGCGTACTTATGATTGTATTGCAAAGATAAGCTGACCAAACGTAATAAAACCAATTTGCGGGAGGTACACTGTGATATTAGGGTGAGCAGCAAGATAGATTATAACGCAGTTTATGTGCTAAAACTAAGAAGGGCAGGAGGGGAATGGCTTTCGGCAGCGTTTGACAAGCTTGTCTAAGCAGCCGAAAGTTATTCCCCTCCTGCCCTTCGCCTTGTGCTTCGAATATATTAAATTCTTATGGTAAAACTTATAAGAATGCGCTATAATCAAGAGAGATTAATAAACGTAAACGAAATCTGGCTGGAGAGGATGAGGGCTTGTGCTAAAGGTATATGCAGTAGAGAGCCTGCGGGCAGGGATGACAGTTGGACGAGATATCGTGGATGAACAGGGTAATGCGCTTATTAGTACGGGAACGATGTTGACCAAGGAAATGATTTATGGTCTGTTGGACAGGCCGATTTTTTCGGTTTATATTGATGAGCAGGAACCTCCGGCAATGCCCAGCAAGGAGAATTTGCTCGATGATGCTTACATCGTGTGCTATAACACGGTTTATCAGCAATTGGAACGTATGTTTGAAGGGCTGGTACAACGCGGGGAATTTAATGCTGCTGACCTGCAGAATATTATGGATGAACGGAATTTTACCGAGCTCTGTGATGGGGCGAAAGCGGTATCGCAGATTCATAATATGAAGCATGAAGGCTCTTACCTGATTCATCATTGCCTTCATGTGGGCATCTTGGCCGGATTAATGGGGCGTTGGTTGGGGATGTCGGTGCTTGACCAGTACAATTTGGTCATTGCGGGGCTGTTCCTGGATATCGGCAAGATGATGATTCCGCCTGCTGTGTTGGAAAAACAGGGGAAACTTACGCCAGAGGAATTTGAGCAGGTTAAGATGCATGCACAGTATGGTCATGATACGTTGGCAAGAACCACGTTGAATGCCAATCAGGATATTATGATGGGCGTTATACAGCACCATGAACGCTGTGATGGTTCTGGTTATCCCTTGAAACTGAAAAAGGAAAACATATCTCGTTTTGGCAAGATACTGGCTATTCTCGATATCTATGACGCCATGGCCAGTGACCGGGTATTTGCCAAACGTCGTTCGCCTTTTGATGTGTTTGCTATTCTTTATGATGATATCTTGGATGGCAAATTGGATACGGAATATGGAGTGCTCTTTATCAAGCGTTTGTCCCATGCCTTGAATGGCAACTGGGTACGCCTGACCAATGGGGAAAAAGGACGTATTGTTTATTTGGATGAAAGCCGGATTCGTTCCCTGCCTGTGGTACAGACCGACAAAGGCGAGTTTTATGATTTGAACAAAAATCGCGAGGTCAAGGTAGAATGTATTCTGACCGCCAGCGAAGTGTGATTGACAGCATATAGAGATTCAGGCTCAATGGAGATTTCATGATAATTTCCATTGAGCCCTTTTAAACTTTGCGTTATACTATAGCTTAATTATGAATTTAAGGGAGGATGGACTATGGCAATGGTTCCCAAATTAAATACGATGCAGTTTGACAAGGAGATACCCTTCAAGGTAGTCGCGCCGTTTGAACCTATGGGTGACCAGCCTAAGGCCATTGAGGATTTGGCGGCGGGGATAGAAAATGGTCAACAGGCGCAGGTACTTTTGGGGGCAACGGGAACGGGCAAGACCTATACCATTGCCAAGGTCATTGAGAAGGTGCAAAAGCCGACATTGGTGATTGCCCATAATAAGACATTGGCAGCGCAATTGGCCAGTGAGTTTAAGGCATTCTTTCCGGAAAACTATGTAGGGTATTTTGTCAGCTATTACGATTACTACCAGCCGGAAGCCTATATCGCTTCCACGGATACCTATATTGAAAAGGATTCCTCGATTAATGATGAGATTGATGAACTGCGCCATTCTGCTACCTGTTCACTGTTTGAACGGCGGGATGTGATTATTGTGGCGTCTGTTTCCTGCATCTATGGTTTGGGTTCCCCGGAAAGCTACCATGAAATGGTCCTGTCCCTGCATAAAGGACAGGAGGTGCCGCGGGAGGACATCCTGCACAAATTGGTGCAGATTCGCTATGAGCGCAATGATATCGCTTTTGAGCGCGGCCGTTTCCGGGTGCGTGGGGATGTTATCGAGGTATTTCCCGCGGGTTATAATAACCGGGCGGTGCGCATTGAGCTGTTTGGTGATGAGATTGACCGCATGGTGGAGTTTGATGTGGTGACGGGTGAAGTCTATGGCGAGCGCACCCATTTGATGGTGTTTCCTGCGTCCCACTATGTCACCGAAGACGAGGATATGAAAATCGCCATGCAGGACATCCGCGACGAGCTCGATGTGCAGCTCAAAATGTTCCGCGAAAATGGCAAATTACTCGAAGCGCAGCGCATTGAACAGCGCACCAATTACGATTTGGAAATGATGCAGGAAATGGGCTATTGTTCGGGCATAGAAAATTATTCCCGTCATTTGACCCATCGCAAGGCGGGGGACGCTCCCTATACATTGTTGGATTACTTCCCGGAGGATTTCCTGATTGTCGTGGACGAATCCCATGTGACCCTGCCGCAGATACATGCTATGTATGCCGGCGACAGGAGCCGCAAGGTGTCGTTGGTGGAGAATGGCTTCCGCCTGCCCTCGGCTTTTGATAACCGCCCCCTGACCTTTGAGGAATTTGCGGCGCGTATCAATCAGATTATCTATGTGTCGGCTACGCCGGGCAAGTACGAAAAGGAGCAGGCCCAGCAGGTGGCCCAGCAGGTCATTCGCCCGACGGGGCTTATTGACCCGGAAATCGAGGTGCGGCCATTGGAAGGGCAGATTGATGACCTCTTGACGGAAATCCGTCTGCGCATTGAGCGCAATGAGCGTGTACTCGTCACGACCCTGACCAAGAAGATGGCGGAGAATCTTACCGATTTTCTGAAGGAGGCAGGTGTAAAGGTACGTTATCTGCATTCCGATATTGCGACCATTGAACGGGCGGAAATCATTCACGATTTGCGGGCTGGGGAATTTGATGTACTGGTGGGCATTAACCTTTTGCGTGAAGGGCTGGATATGCCGGAGGTGTCTTTGATTGCCATATTGGATGCGGATAAGGAAGGTTTCCTGCGTTCAGATACCTCGCTGATTCAGATTATTGGCCGTGCTGCCCGCAATGCGCATGGTCAGGTAATCATGTATGCCGATAGAATTACCGATTCCATGAAACGGGCCATGGATGAAACGGAACGCCGCCGGGAAATTCAGCAGGCCTATAATAAGGAACATGGCATTGTGCCCAAGACGATTATCAAGCCCATTAAACCGTTGATTGAAACCACTTTGGTCGCAGAATCGGCGGCAAGTTATACCGCAGGCGATGGCAAAAAGAAGAAAAAACTCTCCAAGAAAGACAAGGAAAATCTTGTCAAAACCTTACTGCGTGAAATGCAGCAGGCTTCCCGTGCTATGGAATTTGAGCGGGCGGCAGAGCTTAGAGATATGATTTTGGAATTGGATGGTACTCTGCCTAATGCCAAGGGAAAAAGCTAAGCTTGGCTTAGCGGGCTTCTTTTTTGAACAATGGCGGCTATTATGATATAATGTTTTTGTTAATTTATAAAGATACAGAGGGTCCTGTTGTATGGGTAATGTATATTCACTGGTTGAAGAATTTTATGAAGAAAACGCCGCCGCCGGCCAGATTGTCCCGCAAGATGCCGTAGAGGCTTATTTGCGCCGCAATGCCTGGCATGGGGCAGATGATGATGAGTTGAAGCGGATTTGGAGCATAATCCGTCTGCTCGTTACTTATGTGGATCAGTTGGATCTTTATTCTCTGGGGTCGTTGACGGTCTATGATTATCAGGAGATTATTTACCGTTATGCCAATGACCAGGCTGATTTTATGTTGGCTGAGGCGGATATCAACAAATTCTTTTCGGCTGCGGAAAAGTTCTATGAATATCTGCAGCGTACCGGCAAGACGGAGGATTATCGTCAGGGACTGACCGCTGCCAAGGATTCTCTTTACGAAGGCGGCTATTTTTTTCTGCCGGACAGACGGGACGGGGATGAATTCTATAGTTCGTTGGAGCATATGGAGGAAGTTCCGCCGGAAACCATGCAGCGTTTGAATAAGATGCTGGATGAACTGTTGCACCGGATTGACGATTACTATAAGAAACCAGCTTTTCGCCGGGATATGGACAGGGCGATAATGATGTATGCCGGCCCGGACTATGATGGTCAGGAAGCTCCGTCCGAGGAAGAACGGCGCGGATTTTGGTTTGGCTTTTGGGACTTTTTCCTCTTTGATTATCATCTGATTGTTTCGGATGCTTCGCCTTTGCGCTATTATTACGAGCAGGAACGGGAAAAATTGTCCACATCGGAACAGGATATTTTGCGCGATTTATTGCGTTCGCGGTTTACGGTGTTCAGTATTGAAGCTGTGGGAGAAGATTTTGTAAGCTGCCGCAATTTCTTTACCGGGGAAAACTTTGAATTGCCCGTGCCGGAATTGGCCCTGGGTAATTACAATCACTGCATTCTGTATGGTCATATCCATTCTCATGGCGTTATGCTGCTCAACTATATCACTACCCTTACGGCGAGTCCCAAACTGCAAAAGCGTATGCGGGACGTGATTTTGCGGCAGTTTGAGCTGTTCAAAGTGCAAAAGCCGCAGGCGGAAATAGCGGATTTTTTTGCCCGGCATGGGGGCGTTGTACGTCATACCCTGCAGATTTTAGCCGGCTATGCCCAACTGAATGTATTGAAAAGCCGTCATGCAATACAGGCGCTGCCGGATAATCCGGAAACAGCGGATTTATTTGCGGCGGATATCGATATGCTGCGGCGGGTAGCAAGACATGTAGGGTTCAGTAATTTTGAAACAGCGTTGCTGGTCAAATTCTTTATGGATTATGTGACGCTGGCTGCTGTTGAGAAAACCGATGATATTATGATGACGGCTTTGCTGTTGAAATTTGCCCAAATCAATGGTGTAGATTTGTCTGCACAGACCGAGATTTATGAACTGCTTGGCATTGACAGCGGTAGTGTGCAGGACTGTATGAAAAAGATTCAGGAAACATTGGATTGTGATATTTTTGACCCGCGTTATTTGACGGAAGAAGCATTTATCAAGAGTCTCTATTATTGAGCGAGGTGAGGGTTCATGGAACAGGAAGAAGGCAAAGTACGGGTGATGTCCCGCCAGGAACGCAATGATTATGATGGCGTGACCATTGAAGAGGGCAGCAACAGTGACGATGAACAACCCAAGACTGATTTCGGCTATCGGGGTGTGCGAATTCATACGCTGAATTGGCAGGACCTCTTATCCAGCCGTGGAAACTGGTGGCAGCGGGCCCTGATGATAGCCGGCGTCGCAGCTGTGCTGGCCTTTTTGTTCTTTGTGGCCCTGCCCGTGATCTTGGTATTGGTGGGCGTAGGCGTGGCCGTATGGCTCGTATTGCGTCTGTTCTTAGGCAGATAAGGAGGTAGAAGGCATGGATTTTCTCGGAATTGCCGATGAAGAATTTATTCGTCAGGATGTACCGATGACCAAACAGGAAATCCGGATTCTGAGCCTGGTCAAGGCACAGATTGCTCCGGATGCGGTGGTTTATGATATCGGTGCAGGGACAGGGTCTCTATCCATTGAAGCGGCCAGATTGGCACCTAAAGGTGAGGTCTATGCCATCGAGCGCAGCAGCGAGGGGATAAATCTCATTCGCGCCAATGCCGCCAATTTTGCCGTTACCAACATGCAGGTGATTCAGGCAGAAGCGCCTGACGGGCTGGCGGGCCTGCCGGAGGCTGATGCCATATTGATTGGCGGCAGCGGCAGCCGTCTGCCGGAGATTTTGGAGACGGTTACGCCAAAGCTCAAACAGACGGGACGGTTGGTGCTTAATTGCATTACGGTGCAGACGCTGATGCAGTGCATTGAATTTATGCGGCAGCATTCGGATATTTACATCTATGAGGCGATTCAGGTGCAAGTAACGCGCCTGCAGCAGGTGGGAACCTATGATATGGCTAAGGCCAATAATCCCATCTATATTGTGACCTGTTGGAAAAAATAAGCGATGAGAAAGAGGGAACGGTAATGGTACATATTGTGGGAGCAGGGCCGGGAGATTCGGAACTGATTACAGTAAAGGGTGCTAAATACTTAAAAGAAGCGGATGTCGTTATTTATGCCGGGTCACTGGTTAACCCGGAACTGTTGAATTATTGCCGCGAGGATGCGCAGATTCATAACTCCGCTTCGATGACGCTCGATGATGTGGTAAATACCATTGAACAGGCGGAAAAAGAAGGCAAGATGACCGTGCGCCTGCATACGGGAGACCCGTCTGTTTATGGGGCGATTCAGGAACAGATGGATGCCTTCCGCAAGAAGAACATTGCTTTTGATATCGTGCCGGGGGTCAGCTCCTGCTTTGCGGCAGCAGCGGCCTTGCAGCAGGAATACACCCTGCCGGGAATCAGCCAGACGGTAATCATTACGCGTAATGAAGGGCGGACGCCGGTGCCGGAACCGGAAAAACTGCGCAGCCTTGCCCAGCACCAGTCCACGATGTGCATTTACCTGTCCATCACCATGCTCGATAAGGTGGTCGAGGAACTCATTGCGGGCGGCTATGCAGAAGATACGCCTATTGCCATTGTGCAGCGGGCATCCTGGCCGGAGCAGAAAATCGTCCGTGGCACCTTAAAGACGATTGTTCAGGATATTGAAGGCAAGAATATTGACCGTACAGCGATGATTGTAGTCAGCCGCTGCCTGGGCGCCGATTATGAACTGTCCCGCCTGTATGCGCCGGAGTTTTCCCATATGTTCCGAAAGGCTGTGAAATAATGCGATTGGCTTGTATGGCTGTAACGGCCCAAGGAATGCAGCTGGCACAAAATATCCGGCATTGTTTGGATGAATATGTGGATATTTACGTCAGCGAAAAATTAGTGCCGGATGAAGAAACGCAGAGAAAATGTCAGGTGCATGTCTTCAAGGATTTCAGCGAGGCGGTAGAGCGCAATTTTAAGGCTTATGAGGGTCTGATTTTCGTCATGGCCACAGGGATTGTGGTGCGCGCAATTGCGCCGTTTCTCCAGGATAAGTTGACTGACCCGGCTGTGGTGGTCTTTGATGAACAGGGCAAGCATGGCATTAGCCTTTTGTCCGGTCATGTGGGCGGGGCCAATGAGCTGACCCGTCAGATTTGTCAGGCATTGGGGGCCGGGGCTGTGATTACCACGGCAACGGATTTAACTAAACAGCTGGCACCGGATGTGCTGGCGGGACGATTGGGCTTGCGTCCCTGGCCCAAGGTGCGGATAAAGACCATCAATTCCGGTTTGTTGGCGGGGAAAAAAATCCATTGGCGCATTGACCGGACTTTGCCGCATAGCGTGTTTTACAAGCGGCGTCTGGAGCAGGAAGGGCAAATTGCGGATTTGTGCGTGAACAGTCAACTCTTTGTGGTGCTGCCTGAGGAGCAGGAACAACTGGAAGTCGTAATTACGGGAGAACGACAGCTGCCGGAACTGGCTGAGCTGCCGCCCAATATCCTCTGTCTTACACCGCGCAGACTTATCGCTGGTGTCGGCTGCCGCAAGGGAACGCCGGCGGCACTGGTGATGTCGGCGTTGGATGCGGCCTGTCGTATGATTGGCCGTGACCGCTCCTTTATTGACGAACTGGCCAGCACCATTGTCAAAAAGCATGAGCCGGGGATAGTCTATGCCGGGGACAGTCTGGTGCGTCCCGTGAAATTCTATGAAAACGACAAAATGCAGCAGATGATTGAACATCATCAGCTGCATGAATCGGATTTTGTCAAAAAGCGTATCGGCATAGGCAACGTCTGCGAGGCGGCCGCGTATTGCTCGGCAGCAGCCCGCGGAGGCCGGCTGGCGCTTAGAAAAACGAATTTTGAAAAAGTGACGGTGGCTTTACTATGGGAAAAATAACAGTTGTGGGCATTGGCCCGGGAAGTCTTTTGGACATGACGCCGAGAGCACGACAGGCCATTGAAGAGGCAGAGGTCATTGCCGGCTATAACACGTATATCAAGCTGATTGAATCCCTGTTGGGCGAGCGCAAGGTTATCGGAACGGCCATGATGCAGGAGATTGACCGCTGTAAGATGGCGGTCAGCGAGGCGGCACAGGGCCATAATACGGTCGTGGTGTCCAGCGGTGATGCCGGTGTTTATGGCATGGCCGGTTTGGTCTTGGAACTTGTCCTGCAGCAGCCGCAGGAGAGCCGTCCGGAATTTGGCGGCGTGATTGCCGGTGTTTCGGCGGTCAATGCGGCAGCCTCCGTTTTGGGCGCGCCTCTTATGCATGATTTTGCGGTAATCAGTCTGTCGGATTTGCTGACGCCTTGGGAGACCATTGAAAAGCGCATTGAGATGGCCGCACAGGGAGATTTCGTTACAGCGCTTTACAACCCGAAAAGCAAAAAGCGGGTGGAAAATATCGAGCGGGTGCGGGAAATCATGTTAAAGCACCGCAAGGCCGATACACCTGTGGGCATTGTTACAGCGGCCAGCCGTGAGGGCGAGGGCAAAATCATTTCCACGCTGGAAGATTTCACCAAACAGGAAATCAATATGTTCTCTCTGGTCATCATCGGCAACTCCATGACCTATGTGAAGGATGGCTATATGATTACCCCGCGTGGTTATGGCAATAAGGAGCCGGGCTTATGATTTTCGTGCTGGCGGGGACACAGGATGGCCGGGAGATAGCCAAAATGCTGCTCGAAAATGGCTATGATGTGGCAGCTTCTGTGGTCAGCCGTTATGGAGGGGAACTCCTTGCCCATGCCTGCGGGCGGAAATGCCTGATTAACGACAAGCCTTTGGATGAACAGGCGCTGCAGGCTTATATGCGAACACAGCAGATAAGCTTGCTTGTGGATGCCAGCCATCCCTATGCGGCCAATGTCAGCCGCAATGCCATGGCGGCCTGCAGCGCCTTGTCCATCCCCTATATTCGCTATGAGCGCGATTTGACCGAGCTGGCTTACGATAAGATAACGGTGGTGCACAGCTATGAGGAAGCGGCAGAAGCTGCGTCTAAGCTGGGGCAGAGGATTTTCCTTACTACCGGCAGCCGCAATCTGGAAAAGTTCGTTCATAACCCGCACTTAAAAGATGCGGAACTGACGGCCAGAGTCCTGCCCACGGCTGAAGTTATTGCCCTGTGTGAAGGCCTGGGCATTGATGCCGGGCATATCGTAGCCCTGCAGGGGCCGTTTTCCTGTGAATTGAATAAAGAGCTGTTCCGCAAGTATGCGGCGCAGGTTATCATCACGAAAAACAGCGGCAGCATCGGTGGCACGGATACCAAACTAGCGGCAGCTAAGGATTTGGGCTTGCCCATTGTGCTGATAGACCGTCCGCAGCTGGCGTATCCCTGTATGGGGCATCATTACGAGGATATCTTGTCCTTTGTGCGGTCGCATGCTAATGATAAATAATCTCTGCAAAGGCAGGGATTATTTTTTTTGTGGCGAATATGGAATGCTGAAAAGATGTAAGATTAAAAAGATTTTTACACAAGGAGGTTGCTGTTTATGAAGCTGCAGACCAAGGCAGTGCTGGGGGTAAATTTGTTTATCGTCATAGCCTGCTTGTGTATGGGGGTTCTGGGGTATCGCAGTGCGGCCGATGGGTTTGCCAAATCCTTGCAGATGAAGGCCGATTCCAATGTAAAATCTCTGCTGGAGCTTATGGACGACCGCTATCCGGGAGAATGGCGTATCGAAAACAATGCACTCTACAAGGGAAATCAGCAAATCGAAGGTTCAACGGATATTGTCGACAGCTTTGGCAATATGCTGGGCGGTCATGTAACCTTCTTCCGGGAAAATACGCGCGTGGCAACCACTGTCCAGACCGAAGGCAAGCGTTCTGTAGGAACGCCGGCCTCGGAAAAGGTGCAGGAGGTTGTGCTGAAAAACGGACAAAATTATACGGGTAGTGCCGAAGTTTTGGGACAGAGTTACGAAAGCGCTTATTGCCCGCTTAAAGACGGCAGCGGCAAGGTTATCGGCATGGCCTTTGTCGGCTTGTCGGTGCATGAATTAGATGACATCCAATATAAATTCATTTTCTCGACCATCATAGCCATGCTGATTATTGCTACCTTGATGGGGATTTTCTCCTGGTGGATTATTGGCAGAACGCTGCGGCCTTTGCGGCGTACAATCACTGCGATACAGGAAATTGCCAATGGTGATATGCGGGGCGAACCTCTGCCGGAAACCGAGGATGAAATCGGGGAACTGGCAGCTAGTGCCAATGTGATGCGGGATAAGCTTAGAAATCTTTTGCTGGGCGTAAATAAATCGACCAACAGTGTGACGGAATCGGCGGAAATGCTGAAGGAGCAGGCGCGTCAAACGCAGCTTTCGATTCAGATGGTGGCCGATAGCGCGGTGCACTTGGCAGATGGAACGAATCAACAGGTGCGCATTGTCACGGATTTGCAGAATAGTACCGTTCGTATGCGCGAACATATGCATGAACTCCATGCCGGTGCGAAGGTGATGGCCGAAACCGCACAGCAGAGCAAAGACAAGGCGGCAGACGGGCGTAAGACTGTGGGGCAGGCTGTAGCACAGATTAAAAATATCGCCGAGCAGGTCAAGGTTTCGGCTGATGTTGTCGGTACATTGGGCAAGCGTTCATCTGAAATAGGTTCCATCGTGGAGACGATTTCCAATATTGCCGGGCAGACGAATCTCTTGGCACTGAACGCGGCGATAGAAGCGGCACGCGCCGGTGAGGCCGGCCGGGGCTTTGCCGTAGTGGCGGATGAAGTCCGGAAACTGGCTGAACAGTCCGCCTTGGCGGCGCAAAATATCACACAGCTCGTAAACGATATTCAGCGGGACACCGATATGGCGGTGGAATCCATCAGCGAGGGCAGCCAGAGCGTCAGTGATGGGGCGGCTATTGTAACGGCAACCGGTGAAGCATTCAGGCTGATTGAGGAACAGGTGGAATTGCTGAACGGGACGGTGGAAAGATCTACGGAAGCGATTGAAACGCTCAATGCAGCGACGCATGAACTGGCCGATAATATGGAACGGGTTATGGATTCGAGCCGCGTTGCTACGGATGAAGCACAAAGCGTATCGGCGGCAACGGAACAGCAGGCGGCGGCCATGCATGAGATATCCGATGCGAATAACCACTTGGCAGAACTGGCCAAGACACTTAGTGCGGAAGTGAAGAAGTTTAAGGTATAGTCAATAGCGCAAACGAAAGCAGGTATCTGCTACGGCAACAGGGCTTCTCCTTATGGGGGGGCTCTGTTTTTTGCCTTAACCGGAGGGGGCTGTCTGTATATTTACAAACAAGAAAACTGCTGCGCAGGGAGCCTGCACAGCAGTGGAATGAGTCTGTTCTTTAGTTGTTTTTATTGCCCAGCACCGTCTTGCCAAAGATAGCGAGCGTGATGAGGAAAACGACAAGACCTAAGAATTCAGCCGTATCAGCAAAATCACTGCCGACGAGCGCCAGCGGGCTGTCACTGCCGCCGCTCGTAACCGAAACAACGATGATTGCGGCGAGAGCAACGCCAATCAGTGACTCGCCAACGATAAGTCCCGAGGCAAACAGCGTACATTCTGCATCGATGGCAGGCCCTCGGGGCTGACAAAGGCATAGAAGATAGCGAGCAGGCCAGCAACTGTCAGTGCAAACACCCAGCCAATGCTCTTGATGGACATATCAATATCCATGCGGTGTCTTTCCTGCTCATCCTGCGGCATGCGCACCGAGGCAATGGATTCCTTGACCCCATCACATGTAACTGTCTTGTGTTGCGAACTTTTTTCTGCAGGGTGCGTAAGCAGGATAAATGTGATAATATATACAATGTATGATAGTGAAGACGAGGTGACGGATTATGGATTTTATCAAGCAGCCTATGGAAATTGAAAATCGCAGTATGGAAATCATTGCACCCCATCTGGAGGGACTGAACCTCAGCCCTGAGCAGGTCAAGGTTTATTCGCGTCTGATTCACGCGGCAGGGGATGTGGACTATGCCCCCATCATTAAGATGTCTGCGGATGCCATTACGCAGGCGATGACGGCGCTGAAAGGCGGCTGCGATATCTACACCGATGTGGAAATGGTGCGTACGGGCATCAACAAGCGCAAGCTCGCGTCCTTTGGCGGGCAGGTACATTGCCTGATTGCCGATGAAGAAGTGGCCAGGACGGCCAAGGAACAGGGGATTACCCGTTCGATGGCGGCTATGCGCAAGTTTGGTGCGCAGATGAATGGGGCGATTATCGCCATCGGCAATGCGCCCACGGCGCTGTTTGAAGTCCTGCGGCAGGTAGAGGAAGAAAATCTGCGTCCCGCCTGCATCGTGGGCATTCCTGTAGGCTTTGTGGGCGCGGCTGATTCCAAGGCTGAACTGGCCAAGCAGACGACGGTTCCTTATATCACGGTGGAAGGCACCAAGGGCGGCAGTCCGATTGCGGCAGCGGCGGTTAATGCCATGATGTATCTCATCAACAACGACAGAGGCTGATTATGGCGGGAAAGATTATCTTGGTCACGGGCGGCGCGCGTTCGGGAAAATCTGCTTTTGCGGAAAAGCTGGCGGCGGATATGGGAACCTCTATTGGCTATATTGCCACGGCGCAGATTTATGATGAGGAAATGCGTTATCGGGTCAAGTTGCACCGTGAGCGGCGCCCGTCCTCATGGCAGACTTGGGAAGCTCCGTTTGAGGCGGAAAAAGCAATTGCCGAGGCGGCAAAAACGCACAAGGTATTGCTCTTTGACTGCCTTACGCTGTATCTCAGCAACCATCTGTGCAGAATACTCTATGATGAACTGACCGATGAAGTGGCTTATCGGATTGTCGAGGCGCAGATGGGCGCCTTGGTGCAGGCGGCACAGTCCGCTGCCGAGCAGGGCACGTCCACGATTTTTGTCACCAATGAAGTGGGTGCCGGGATTGTGCCGGAAAACAAACTGGCCCGCCTCTATCGGGATGCCAGCGGGCTGAGCAATCAGCGGGTTGCTGCTGCCGCGGATGATGTATACGCCGTTATCGCGGGAATTCCCGTTAACATCAAAAAACTTAATGCCTGCCTAATGCAGGAAAAGGACGGATAAACAAATGGCAAACTCCATTATGCTGATGGGCACAAGCTCCCATGTGGGCAAAAGTATTATCACCACAGCCTTGTGCCGTATCTTTCATCAGGAAGGGCGCAAGGTCGTGCCTTTCAAGGCGCAGAATATGGCGCTTAATTCCTATGTGACCAAAGACGGCAAGGAAATGGGCCGCGCACAGGTGGCACAGGCAGAAGCGGCAGGCTTAGAACCCATGGTCGATATGAACCCGGTGCTCTTGAAGCCCACGGGCAATTCCTGCTCGCAGGTCGTAATCAACGGCAAGGCCGTGGGCAATATGAGCGCGCGGGAATACCATAAGGGCTATTCCTTAAAAGCCTTTGGCGCTGTGACTGAGGCGCTGGAGCGTCTGCAGAAAAATTTTGATACCCTGGTAATCGAAGGGGCGGGCAGCCCGGCGGAGGTCAATCTCAAAGCCAACGATATCGTCAATATGCGGGTGGCAAAACACTTAAATGCTCCCGTGCTGTTAATCGCCGATATCGACCGGGGCGGCGCGCTGGCGTCCTTGGTCGGCACACTTGAACTTTTGGACGAGGACGAGCGTGCTTTGGTCAAAGGGCTGGTTATCAATAAGTTCCGCGGTGATGTAACGCTGCTTACTCCTGCAGTGGATTTTCTGGAAGAAAAGACGGGCAAGCCCGTATTGGGCATTGTGCCGCATATTGAAGCCCTGGGCATTGATGATGAAGATTCCGTTTCCCTTGATGAAAAGGACAATGAATCGGCGGAACAGGCTGAGGCAGATTTGCATATTGCGGTCATTCAGACGCCGAAGATTTCCAATTTTACCGACTTTGACAGTTTGGCGGCTGAGCCGGATGTTTCCCTTTACTATGTGCGTAAGGTGGAGGATTTGGGCAATCCCGATATGATTATCCTGCCCGGTTCCAAAAATACCACCGAAGATTTATTGCATTTGCGCGAATGCGGTCTGGAAGCGGCGATTCGCGAGCAGGTGGCAAAGGGCACGCCGTTATGGGGCATCTGCGGCGGCTATCAGATGTTGGGACAAAAAATTGCCGACCCCCTGCATACGGAATCGGCTAATGATGAGGTGGCAGGTTTAGGCTATCTGCCGATGGAAACCACCTTTGCCGCTGAAAAATTGACCAGTCAGGTGCAGGCAGATTGCGCGCAGTTTGCCTTCTTAGGGCAGCAGTTGAAAGCAGATGGCTTATACGGCTATGAAATTCACACCGGTGAAACGAAGTTTTTGGGTGAGTTACAACACCCCTTTAAGATAACGGAACGCGCCAATCAGGCGGTGACTATTGCCGAAGGCTTGACCAGTCAGAATAATGCGCAGGGACAGGTGGTTGGCACCTATATCCACGGCATTTTTGACCATGACGATTTCCGCCGTCAGGTGCTCAATGCCCTGCGCAGCCGCAAGGGGCTTGAGGACCTTGCCATTCAGCGCAGTGTGCGGCAGGAAAAGGAACGGGCGTATAACCGTCTGGCCAGCGTGGTGCGCGACAGTCTTGATATGGAAAAACTGGCGCAGATTATGGGGGAAACCTCATGCTGACGGGAATTTTAGCTTTTTTTGTGGACTGCATTATCGGCGACCCCAAGAGCAAATGGCATCCCGTCGTGTTGATGGGGAATCTGATTTCGCTGTTTGAGCGTTTGTTCTATCATCCGGACGATAAGGACAGCCGCAAATTTGCCTGGGGGGCAGTCCTGGTGCTGCTCGTGCTGTGGCTGACCTATGCCGTGGCCGAAGGGATTATGCTGCTGTCCTATAAAATTCCCTGGAGCTTTGGCAGTACGGCAGTGGGGGCCGTCATGCTGTCCTTTGCTATTTCGCCTAAAAGTCTGGCAAAAGCCGGGAAAGAGCTTTATGGGCTGCTGTTGGCTGGTGATATGACCGAAGCCCGCCGCAAGGTCGGCTGGATTGTGGGACGAGATACGGATAAGCTCGACGAACCGGAGATTGCCCGCGCCACGGTGGAAACCATTGCGGAAAATACCGTAGATGGCATTATTGCCCCGTTGTTCTTTTTCGTACTGGGCGGCGTGCCGCTGGCTATGGCCTATCGGGCGGCGAATACCATGGATTCTATGATTGGCTACAAAAACGACAAGTATCTCTACTTCGGCCGGGCGGCGGCGCGGCTTGACGATGTGCTCAACTACATCCCCGCCCGCATAACGGCGGTACTCTTTATCTTTGCCGCATGGATTTTGGGCTATGATTACAAATTTGCTTACCGCATGATGCTCCGCGATGCCAAGAAGCATCCCAGCCCCAATGGCGGCTATGCCGAAGCCACGGTGGCGGGCGCTTTGCATGTCCGGTTGGGGGGATACAATTCCTACTTCGGTCAGCAGCATTTCCGTGCTTATATGGGTGAGCAGATTGAGGCTTTGGGCATCAAGCATATCATGGGCTCAATCCGGCTGATGTATACGGCAACGGTGCTGTTCATCATCGTCTGTTATGCCATGTTTGGTTTGTGATGGGGGAGTAAAATGAAATCATTTATTACCGCGTTGCAGTTTTTGACCAGAATTCACATAAAAAATCAAACGGATTTGACCGCTGAGGACTTTGGCCGCAGTACGAGGTTCTTTCCTTTGGTTGGGCTTATCCTAGGCACGATTTATATGCTGGCGGCATGGTGCCTGATTGCCGTATTCGGCTGGGCAAATTTGGTGACCACATTGCTGATTATCCTGCCCATCCTTCTGACCGGCGGCTTGATGCTGGACGGCTTTATGGATACCGTGGACGGTGTGTTTTCCGGCCGGGAACGTGAGCGGGTACTGGAAATCATGAAAGACAGCCGCGTGGGCTCCTTTGGGGTAATCGCTTTGGCCTGCCTGCTTTTGGTTAATTGGACGGCGCTGCGTGATGTAAAACTCGTATTGATTATGACGGCTCTGTTTGTCATGCCCATTATCGGCCGCATGGCCATGGTTATGGCGATTGCCTTTTTCCCTTATGCCCGCAAGGAGGGCATGGGCAAAATCTTTGCCGATATGGCGGACAGGAAAACGGTACTGCTGGCGGTATTTACCACTTTGGCCGGCGTTATCCCCTGGGGGCAGGCGGCGATTGCCGCACTCGTTGCGGGACTGGTCTTTGCCTGGTGCACAGCCAAATGGCTGACCGGTAAATTGGGAGGTCTGACCGGTGACACTTATGGCGCCATCGAAACGTTGACCGAAACTGTGGTACTGCTGGTATTTTGGCTAACTTCCTGGATACCGGGCGGACTGCATATTTTGTGGCGATAACGTAGTGGAAATGAGAGGTGCAGATATGAGCAATAAGCCGTGGAAATTTTACGATATGGTCATCAATGGCCTGCCGCAGCGGGTAAAATACAATGAAGATACCGTAAAGCAATTATTTTTACCTTTGCTGCGGAAATTAACGCAAATACAGCAGCAGAAACAGTGCAAAATCATGGCTTTTCTAGCGGCACCGCCGGCGACGGGGAAATCGACACTGCTGCAGTTTTTGGAGCAATTGTCCAAAGAGCAGGACGATATGCAGGCAATTCAGTCTTTGGGCATGGACGGTTTTCATTATCCCAATGCGTATTTGGATTCGCATACGATAGAACGTGATGGCGAAACGATAACGCTGAGGTCCATCAAGGGCGCGCCGGAAACCTTTAACGTAACAGGCTTGCGGGCAAAGATGCAGGAGGCAAAACAGGGAAAATCCCTCTGGCCGGTCTATGACCGCAAGATTCATAATCCGATTGCTAATGCGCTCGAAGTCAATGGCGATATTTTGCTGGTCGAGGGCAACTGGCTGCTGCTGGACGAACCGCAGTGGCGTGACCTGCGGGAACTGGCTGATTACACATTGAGCATCAAGGCAACGCCGGAACTTTTGCAGGAACGCCTGATTCAACGCAAGATTCAGGGCGGGCTGCCCAAGGCTGATGCCGTTAAATTCTATGAAACAAGTGACCGATTGAATGTGGAACGAATCTTAAACCATACGTTCCCTGCTGATGAACAATGGCAGATGGTGGAAGACGGCGATTTTATACGGTGCTGATAGGAAGAACCGCACACGACAGCAGGTTGTGTGCGGTTTTTGTCGAATAAAAAATGGGGAGGTGGGGGATTATGGAAAGTTTAACACCAACAGAACTAAAAACCATCTTGTTTTCCAAACGTGCCAATATCTATTATCTGGAAAAATGCCGGGTGATGCAAAAGGATGGGCGGGTTCTATATTTGACGGAAGGGAAGAAGGCTAATCAATATTGGAATATCCCGATAGCAAATACCACGGTGATTATGTTGGGAACGGGAACGTCCATCACACAGGCGGCAATGCGCATGCTGGCCAGTGCAGGTGTGTTAGTAGGTTTTTGTGGCGGTGGGGGAACACCACTGTTTTCAGGAACGGAGATTGAATGGTTAAGCCCGCAAAGCGAATATCGGCCTACGCAATATGTGCAAGGCTGGGTGTCCTTTTGGTTTGAAGAAGACAAGCGTTTGCAGGCAGCCAAGAATTTTCAAAGACGGCGCTGTGATTTCTTGGAAAAGGTGTGGGGAAAAGATAGGGATTTACAAAGTGCCGGTTTTTATGCTGATGATGCAGAAATGGAACGGGCATTGCAAGGTTTTCGGCAAGGAATTGAGCATGTAGGGACTGTGAGCGAACTTTTGGCTGCAGAGGCGCATTTTGCCAAACAGTTGTATAAGTATTCCGCGCAGCGGACAGATTATGGGGATTTTTCCCGCGATACAGATGCCGGGGATATAGCAAATATATTTTTGAACCACGGTAATTATCTGGCCTATGGCATGGCGGCATCTGTTTTGTGGGTATTGGGAATACCACATGGTTTTGCCGTTATGCATGGCAAAACGCGGCGCGGTGCGCTGGTCTTTGATGTAGCGGACTTAATCAAGGATGCGATTGTCCTGCCGGGAGCCTTCTTCTGTGCAATGAATGATTATCAAGAACAGGAGTTTCGCGAATATTGCCTGCTAAAATTTACGGAACACAAGGTACTGGACTTTATGTATGATACAGTGAAAAAACAAAGTTTGCAGTGGCAGAAGGGAGTCGGTTCCGATGATGGTGATATTTACCAGTCAGAGTGATAAAAACGCCCTAAAAACCACGCGCTGGATTTTGGACGCTTTTGCCAACCGTATTGGGACGGATACCTGGCAGACGATTATTACTGAAGATGGTTTGCAGATGGTGAAAACCTTGCTGCGGCGTCATGCGACCAAGAGTATGTCTGTATCCTGCCGCTGGATAAGGTCGCGTACCCGCAGTCAATTGCTATGGATTGTCGGGGATAAAAGCCGCTTCAATGCAGAGGGAATTGTACCGGTAAACAGTACACAGAAAGATTTAGCCCATAGCGAATGGGAAAACGATTGGTCACATCTGCCTGCCATCAAGGCCTTAGCGGCAATGGCAGGGCTGTTACATGATTGGGGCAAGGCCAATAAAGCCTTTCAGAAATTGTTGAAGAAGAAAAAGGACAAGGACGGGAAAAAGGCAAGTGACGAAGCATATCGTCACGAATGGCTAAGCTGTAAGCTGCTGGAGGGCTTGGTCTATCAGACGGATACGCAGAATGATAACGATTGGATTGGGCTTTTACAGACAGGAAAAATTCCGGAGAAAAAACTGGCAGAGTATCTTAAAGAAAATGCAGATAAGCAATTAGCTGCAATGCCACCAATTGCTAGTATGCTGTGCTGGCTGATACTGTCCCATCATCGTTTGCCGGCTTTGGATGAAAACCGTAGAAAGGGCTATAGCAGTGAAGAAATGTCGGATTTTTCATCTTTGCTGGCAAACTTCCATGCAGATTGGGGATATGAAAAAAAGGGAACGGAAGAAGTTAAAATCGTTTCTGGCCTGCTAAAATCCGCTCCGTGGAAAAAGCAGCTGAAAAAATGGTCGGGCAGGCTGTTGGAAGTATATGGTGACTTGTTGGATTTATGGCAGCAGGGAAATATGCGTTCTTTACTGTTATATACGCGTATCAGCCTGATGCTCAGCGATTATATGGTATCTGCGGATAAGGCAGACCCGGCATGGCCGCAGGAGTGCGACCTGTATGCCAATACCGATAAAAACGAGTTGAAACAGCGTTTGGATGAGCATTTGGTGCGCGTGGGCCGGCAGGCGGCAAAAGTGGCACATTGCCTGCCACGTTTTGCAGAAGGTATGGAAAGAATAGAGGATGTGCCAGCCTTGAGGAAAAAGAGTCCTGTGGCTTTTAGCTGGCAGGACAAGGTTACGGCTAAGATTCAGGATTACCGCAAGGAACATAGCGAAATCGTGCATGATGGATGGTTTGTCATCAATATGGCCGGTACAGGCTGTGGCAAGACATTTGCCAATGCGAAAATAATGAGAGCCTTGTCCAAAGATGGTAAATCTCTGCGATACAGTCTGTTGTTAGGTTTGCGTACCTTGACGCTGCAAACGGGGAATGAATACCGTACACGCGTGAAGCTGGACAGCAGCGAAATGGCGGTGTTGGTCGGTTCAGCTGTTGTTAAGGATTTGTATGAGGATGATGTGTGTTCAGAGGATACGGGCGATACGGCTTGTATGAATGAACTGTTGTCGGGAACGGTGCATGCTGAATTTTCTGCAGAGGATGAAATGCTGGATGTTTTGTTTGACCCGGCAGAAAAAATGACGGATAAAAGACGGCAGCTGCTATATGCGCCTGTTCTGGTGGCAACGATTGACCATTTAATGCCCAGCGTAGAAACTGTACGCGGTGGCAAATATATCTTGCCATTTTTGCGCCTTATGGCTGCTGATGTAGTCATTGATGAAATTGATGATTTTGCGGGGAAAGATTTGGTGGCAATTGCACGGCTGGTACATCTGGCTGGCTTACTGGGAAGAAATATCGTGCTGTCATCTGCGACCATACCGCCGGATTTAGCAGAAGGATTATTTTCGGCGTATTGGCGTGGGCGACAGGAGTATGCGCAGTTTTTTGGCTACAAGACCACCGTCAACTGTGTCTGGTGCGATGAATTTCAGCCACAGATTCAAACAATCGGAATGACAGAGCAGGAAGATGCGCTGGCTGCCTATCGTCAGGGGCATAAGGCTTTTTCTCAGCGTCATTTGGAAAAACTGAAAGCACAGCCAATTAAGCGGCGTGGCTGGATTGTCGATTGCGAACAAATCCTGCAGCTATCACAGGAAGAACGAAATGCGGCTTATTTTTATGCTATGCAGCAGGCGATAGTTCGCTTACATCATCAGTATGCCGTTAAGGACAAGCGGACGGGCAAGCGCGTGTCTTTTGGTTTGGTGAGGCTAGCAAATATCACCCCCTGCGTTCAGGCAGCGAAATATATGCTGCAATCTGATTGGCCGGAGGGCATAGCTCCGCGGATATTGGTCTATCATAGCAGGCAAACCGCATTGTTGCGCAGTAAAGAAGAACATTATTTGGATAGAGTGTTAAAACGTAAAGAGCAACAGGGCGGAGATGTCGATTTTCAGGATTTATGTTTGCGCCAGCATATTGAAGGGACAGAGGCGCAGGATATCATCTTTATATTGGTGGCAACACCGGTGGAGGAACTTGGTCGTGACCATGACTTTGATTGGGCGGTCGTGGAGCCGTCTTCGTATCGTTCCATTATTCAGTTGGCAGGGCGTATTCGCCGTCATCGTGGGGAACCTGCGGTTGCAGAGTGGGGGAATATTGCCATTATGCAATATAATATCAAGGCGTTGCAGGACAATAATGGCCCTGTATTTTGTAAGCCTGGCTTTGAAACAAAGAAGAAATACAAGCTGCGTACGCATGATATGAAAGAATTGGTCAATATGGCTGAACTGGCAACGGTTATAGATGCGTCGCCGCGCACGGTACGCCCTGAAAAATTGCAGGCGCATAGTAATCTGGTTCATATGGAACATAAGGTGTTAAGCGATTTCCGTGACCTGTCCAATTGTGGTGCAGGCTTTCTGCATGGCTGGCAGGAGGAATATTGGTGGCTTACGGCTTTGCCGCAGCAATTGAATAAGTTCCGTGAAGGAAGGCCGGATATAGAACTATGTCTAAGAGAACAGGAAGATGGCAGCTTTATCTTTGAGGAAAAGGATAGTCATACGGGAATTTGGATAAGGCGAGAGGACTATTATCATATCACACAGGAAAAAGACGAAAAAAATGAACGCTTTTGGCTAAGACGGGATTATAAACAGGCTTGGAACGCTTATAAGGACTCACGGGAAGAATGGGGGAATCTGAATAAAGTTGGGCTATTGCATTTGCCTGATTATGGTAGGGGCAATAATGAAAAAGAATGGCGATATTCAGACCAGTTTGGAATGTATGATGAAAAAGAGGATTTTGACCAATAGCACAGAATATAAAATAAAGGAATTGGCTTTTACCCCAAATTTTAAGCTGTCTTGCAGCGCCTTATAAAATAAGGGACAAATAAAGAGCGCTAAATTTGGGTAAAACAAGTAAAATTCGTCAGTAGCCTTTATTTTGTAGGATGTACGGACGAGTTTGTGCAGTGTTCCGCCGAATAGGCGGCTTAGAAATACTTCGTCCCGTCCTTCCTGTGAATAGCAATGTGTTCCGCCGAATAGGCGGCTTAGAAAGCTCACCACGGTGGAACGCTGGGACCTGCAATGTGTTCCGCCGAATAGGCGGCTTAGAAAAGTAGCCAGTAATCTGCAGGTCGTTCTCTTTAGTGTTCCGCCGAATAGGCGGCTTAGAAATTAATCGACAGTGCCTTGATTTTGGTCACAATGTGTTCCGCCGAATAGGCGGCTTAGAAAAAAACATCATAACATTACCAAACACGCTCAATGTGTTCCGCCGAATAGGCGGCTTAGAAATAGAGCCAAGCCATATAAAAACAAAGTACCCAGTGTTCCGCCGAATAGGCGGCTTAGAAAGCTAACGTGCTTGTACCATTTCTGGTTATTGCGTGTTCCGCCGAATAGGCGGCTTAGAAAAAGGCCGCTTTAACTTCCTCGGTCAGTTCTCCGTGTTCCGCCGAATAGGCGGCTTAGAAATGCTGGCGAATGGTACTGCTATCATCGACTCCGTGTTCCGCCGAATAGGCGGCTTAGAAATGACAATGACGAGGTAGCCCCGGCTCTTGTGTGTGTTCCGCCGAATAGGCGGCTTAGAAATATGGCGGCTCTAAGCGCGACTACGCCCCCTTGTGTTCCGCCGAATAGGCGGCTTAGAAATTTGTGAACACATCATCATTCTTGTTTGTCAGGTGTTCCGCCGAATAGGCGGCTTAGAAATTTAAACCCTGTTGCGATATACCATTTACCGTGTGTTCCGCCGAATAGGCGGCTTAGAAAAAGATTTGACACTAGCGCTATTAAATCATTCAGTGTTCCGCCGAATAGGCGGCTTAGAAATGCCGTCGATTCACGGCATGGTCGGTGACTACGTGTTCCGCCGAATAGGCGGCTTAGAAAGGCAACATTGGTGAAAGTAAGGAATTATAACAGTGTTCCGCCGAATAGGCGGCTTAGAAAAGAATGTAGCAAAAGCAAGACGGCAAATTCCAGTGTTCCGCCGAATAGGCGGCTTAGAAAACTGTTCCGTTTCCAAGTCCCCGCCGTGGTTAGTGTTCCGCCGAATAGGCGGCTTAGAAAGATTTGTGACGCAATATATAGGTGTAACTGACGTGTTCCGCCGAATAGGCGGCTTAGAAATAGCGTTGCTAAAAAAATCTGGTTTGCAAAGCGTGTTCCGCCGAATAGGCGGCTTAGAAATTCCTCGTCAAACAAGTCAATGCAGATGTAATGTGTTCCGCCGAATAGGCGGCTTAGAAACTGCATTGGACTGCGGCGGCGATATAGACAGAGTGTTCCGCCGAATAGGCGGTTTAGAAAAATGGGAGGCTACTCAAGGTGTAGACACTAAAGTGTTCCGCCGAATAGGCGGCTTAGAAAATATCGTCATAACTTTGTCATAATCTAAACAAGTGTTCCGCCGAATAGGCGGCTTAGAAAAAAACCGTCAGCCCCTGGGTCAGCCGGGGCAAGGCTCAAAACCATCCATGCAAGGGAACAACGGCGAAACAGGCAATGATGCCCCTCGCCGCTCCAATCGAAAGCTCCCCGACCTGACACTTGAGGTGAAGCAGGTCAACCCCATAAGAGCCTTCGACGGCACTGAATATCCAAGCACCGAATTTATAGCCCGCACCGCTACCTTTACGCTGCCGATGCCAGGGGACATATGAAAGCTCCCCGCTACATCGGTATCTGCTATGAAAATGGTTATGGCGTAAAACCTGATGCTAAAGAGGCTGCCAAATGGTTGATATGCTCCCCCTATGAGAGACAGTAAAAAATAAAACTGTCATCATAGGGGGATTTTTCTATGCCAAACAAACAGAAAGTAGCAATAGAAGAAAAA